>JANXMD010000352.1 GCA_025354845.1 Verrucomicrobiota bacterium
TCGGTCACAGCCTCAAAGGGCTGCTCCCTCGTCGCGCCTCGCCATCCAGCCTTCTCCTCGACAACAGGACCCTTCCGAATTTTCAGTCAGGCTCTAAAGCGCGACCGGAACTTTTTCGAAACTCCGGACGGAATCTTCGGGTGCTTGCGGCAACGCGGCGAACTCAGAACCAAGCCGCGGACTTGTCATTCCCGCCACCGCATCGTAACAAATCCCGTGCGTCCCCCTTGGAAATGGCTTCCCGCCTCCGGCTGGAAGCGTTGGCTCGGCATTCTTCTCATGGCCTTTGGCGGCTTCGTGCTGCTGGTCGCCACCCTGATTTTCTCGTTCTTCCTCGCCCTAAAGAATCCCAATTTCCAATCCTGGCTGTTCACCCAGTTTGCCGGTTTCTCCAAACCTGCGTTTGCTGAGGAAAGGGAGCTAGCACCTCCTCCCACGCCAACCTACCACGGTTTTGAGGCCAGTGGCGGTTCGGTTCACGAAATGGGTGACGTGTATCGCAACACCAACGTCTGGCGGGTGGAATTGACGTTCGCCGAGGCGGAGTGGATCAAGCTGACGCCCAAGCACATCCCGCCCCAGCCGAACTTCATCAAGAAAGACGGTACGCTGCAGTTGCGAAATCCGAACGCCACTCGCAACGGCCTGGCAGGGGTTCTGGGATTCGACTTCCCTTGGGCGTCCGCGACCGCCGATTTCGGTGGAACCGTCTTCACCAATGTCGGCGTCCGAATCAAAGGAAACGGCACCTTTCTCTCGTCCATTGGAAGCTACAAACACCCTTACAAGGTCGAGCTCAACCATCACGTGAAGGGTCAAAAATGGGCCGGAAAGTCGACCTTCAACTTTGGCAACCTGACGGCCGACTTTTCCCACCTGAGCGACGCCCTCGGCTACGAATTCTACCGCGAGGCCGGAGTCCCGTCACCGCGGACTGCCTTTGCCCGAATGTTTATCACCGTTCCCGGGCGAGCTGAGCACCGGCTCCTCGGCCCCTACATCATGGCTGAGAATCCCGATGATCACTGGTCGCAGGAACGATTCGGTAAAAAGAGCGTCGCGCTGTTCAAACCGGTCACCTACGAATTGTTCGCCGATCTCGGTACCAATTGGACGAACTACAGCGGCATCTACGACCCCAAGACCAAGCTCACGCCGGAGCAACAGCAGCAACTGATTCAAGTGGTGCAGTTTGTCGCCCATGCCTCCGACACCGCCTTTGCTGAGAAGCTGTCGTCCCATTTTGATCTCGCTGAAATCGCACGGTTCTTTGCCTGCGAGACGTTGCTCTCCAACTACGACGGGATCTACTCCACGGGCCAAAACTTCCTGATGTTTCAGGATTCCGATACGGGCCATATCGGATTCATCCCATGGGATTTGGACCACAGTTGGGGTGAATTCCAGTTTCTGGGGAATGCCAACCAGCGGGAACATTCGGACATCTGGCACCCCTGGGTGGGGAAGAATCGCTTCCTCGAACGTCTGTTCGCGGCACCGCCGTTCCGCGACGTGTATCGAAGCGAGCTCACTCGACTGCTGGAGACGCAATTCGTCCCCGCACGCCTCCACCGACGCGTGGACGAACTCGCCGCCGTGGTCCGTCCGCTGGTGGCCGAGGCGTCCACAAATCGGCTATCGCGATTCGAGATCGCGGTGTCCTCGACCTATCTGACTGGTCCCCTGGATTCCGAAAATCCAGACTCGCCGAACCGACCCATCTGGCAGGTGAAACGATTCATCGAAACTCGTGCCCGGGACGTCCGTGGGCAACTCGACGGCAAGATTCAGGGCCTCCGCGTAATGCACGACGCCGAAAAGGACACCGCCGAGCGCCGTAAGCGGGAAAAGCACTGAAAGCCCACGCTGTCCGGGACCGTCTGGAGGAGGAATTTGGAAACCAGGAAAGCAGCTGGGAAAACGACTAAGACGCGAAGTCGAAAACCTTTTGGACTTTGCCCCCCCCCGCTAGCGCTCGCGCCACCTACCACTCGGTGGGGTCCGAGCTGCGGCTCGGGCCTTACTTCACCACGACCAGCGAAGCGCCGTCGTGGCCACCCGGACGAATGGAGGCAACCGCCGCACGTCTTCGCCTCCAGGGATCGGAACCGTTCTCCACCACTTTGGCGTCCCGCTCGCGCGGAACGGACGGTTACGGCGGCGCAGCAG
>JANXMD010000092.1 GCA_025354845.1 Verrucomicrobiota bacterium
GCCTCCGCCTGGGCGAGATCCATCCGTCCGTTGAGAAACGCCCTTTGGGTAAACTCGCCGGGAACCGCGATTCGCGCCCCGGCGTTCAGCACGGCCGCCAGCACCATGCCAGCCACCCGAGGGCCGCCGTGACAGGAAATCTCAACGGTATCCTCCCGGGTGAACGTGCGAGGCTGCCTGAACACGGACAACAGCACTTCATCGATCACCCGTCCCGCCTGCACGACGTGTCCGTAGTGCACGGTGTGAGAGGCCACCGTTGCCAGATCGAGTCGGGATTCAGTCGCCGACCGTCCCGACCGAAACACGCGGGAGGCGCAGTCCATGGCGTTCCGTCCCGAGATGCGGACAATCGCGATGCCCCCCTCGCCCGGGGGCGTGGCGATGGCGGCAATCGTATCGTTGGGAAGCGGAGTCACGCGCAGCATGATTCCCCGTGACGCACCTCGGCCTGGCGACCATCGAGAATCATCCGCGCCTTCTCCCAACTCTGTCGCTGGAGACAATGCATCAGCATGGGGTCCGCCTCCGGGGAAAGGACCGACGTCAATTCGCGCAGGCGCAATACCCGGGAAACCACCTCGGGACGGCGCTTCGTGACGGCGGCATCCGCCACTTCGTGGTCGAGATCCCGGAGCGCGTCGAGGAGCGCACGTTCAACATCGGTCATACCTCCTCACTACCCGGAGGCACCGCAAAAACAAGCCCGGACGCGGATCGTTTCGCCTCCAACGAGTCCGCGGCAACTCCGTCCGAGCTCCGGGCAGGTTGCGCTTCACGATTGCCTGGTTCATGGTTTGGAAAATGATTCTCTCGTCGATGTGGCGACGCAGCGTGCTGATTTTTGTCCTCGCCGGCCTGGTGCCGGGTTCAGGTCTGTCGGCGGCACCGGCCGACGACGACCTCCTGGTCCGGGGCAAGGGGATCGAGGTTCGGCTCAAAGAACTGACCGACACCTACGAGCGCTTGCAAACCAGCATGGTGAACACAGGAACCATTCCGGCGCCAGAAACGGTGGAAGGGTTCAAAGCCCAAATCCTCGACCGCCTGATCCTCTCCAAGCTCCTTGAGGCGCGAGCCACCGACCAGGATCGAAAGCGGGCTCAGTTTGAATCCACCGCGAGCGTCGAGGGAATGCGCAGCCAGGCGTCGTCTCCGCAGGACTTCGAAAAGCAGCTGGCCCGCTCCGGCCATACCCTGGCCACCTTTCAGCGGGAGCGTTTTCTGGAGGCCCTCGCCAACAACGTCGTCGACCGCGAACTGAAATCGACCTTAAAGCCCGAGGCGACGGAATTGAAACGTCGGTATGAAGAATCGCCGGACCGCTGGACCCTCCCGGAAACGATCCGTGTCGCGCAGCTTCTGATTTCGACGCGCAACAGCACCACCGGCGAAGAGGTTCCGGAGGAATCGCGGAAGAAGCGCCTCCAGCAGATCGAGGAACTGCGGACCCGGGCCGTCAAAGGGGAGGAATTCACTGCGCTCATTCGCCAGTTCAGCGACGACTTCGCCTCCAAAACCCGCAGAGGGGAGTACATCGTCACCCGTGGCCAGATGCTCATCGAATTCGAGGCGGCGGCGTTCAGCCTCAAACCGGGCCAACTCAGTGACGTCGTTTCTACCCAGCTGGGATATCATCTCATCAAACTGCTCGACCGAACCCCGGAGAAGCGGCGCTCGTTTGAAGAGGCGGAGCCCGTGCTTCGGGCCCAGTGGATTGCCGAGGAGCTGAATCGCCGGCTTCCCGAATACCTCGAGCATCTGCGAAAGGAAGCCGCGGTGGAACTCACCGCCCTGGCGCCGAAGCCGAGTGCGGGCGACGGACACTGACGCGCTCGACGTCGGATTGGCCTAGGCTGGCCGCCCGGTGACCCGCACACCGTGCAGGCCTGCGGCCATTTCCGCGAGCCGGCCGGCAACAACCCGAGCAATTTCCAAAAGTCGATCGGCAGACTCGGCGTCGAAACGCTCCCGCGTCACCCGCTGCCACAACGCCAACCAATGCTCGAAGTGGTGCGGCTCGAGGCCCAGGCGAAGGTGTCTTCCCATGCCCCCACGGTAGAGCTGCGGACCGCCAGTCTGCGTACTCCAGAAGTCGGTGACGGTCGCGATGTGTGACGGCCAGTCGTGAACGTGGGCCTGGAACACCGGCCCGATCACCGGATCGCGCTGGGCCTGATCGTAGAAGGCCAGCAGGAGTGCCTCCAACCCCGGTCGCCCGCCCACCCGCTCAAACAACGTCGTCTCCGAAGCAGTGTCCCGCGGCTCAGTCATAGCGCTGCGCGTTGATCCAATCCCTGCCCCCAGGACAGGCACCACAAGCCCACGGCGGTCAGCAGTCCGTTC
>JANXMD010000101.1 GCA_025354845.1 Verrucomicrobiota bacterium
ACCTTGGTTCCCTGGGCACAGTGAGTTCCCGCTCGAATCCTTTGCCAGACGGAATCAATCCAGCGACGTACAGCTTCCTAATTTTCCTGACGCCCCCGCTGCTTGCCTTTTGCACCGGTCCGTTCCTCAGCCTTCGGACACGGAGCACGGTCGCCGGCGCCGTCTTTACGGTAGCCCTTCCCCTGGTCTTGGCACTCGCAGGGCAATTGCTGCTGGGACAGATCTGGAAGTGGCGCCACCCCGGACAGGAGCTCGCAGAATTTGCCCCTCACTTGGAGGCCTGGTGCTGGAGCGCGATCCCGTTATACGTGGTGTTCTCAGCCTGGTTTGGATGGCACACCTTCAAGAATCTCGAACTTCGTGGCGATCAGCAGGCAGGCAGTGGCTCGCATCCACTCGCTGGCGCGCTAGACCGGTTGCTGCGCTTTGTTTGGCCACATCGCGGGAGCAGTGGGACCGCCATGCTAATCCGCAAGGAACTACGGTTACAGGTCGTGCCCTGGCTCGTAACCACGCTGATTCTGGGTTCCTGGATTGTGTTGTGGCTCGCCAAGCCACTTGAGGAGACGCTCTCCAGCAAGGACTATCTAGGCCAGATCAAGGACTTCACTCTGTTTCTCGCCATCATGCTGGGCGGCATCAACCTTCTGTTCATTGGCTCAGCGTGCGTCGCGGAGGAACGCCAGTTGGGAACCCTGGACTGGCAACTGACCTCTCCTGCCACCGTCCGACGGCAGTGGTGGGTGAAGGTCAGTGTGGCGATGGGCCTTTCGGTCCTCTTGGGAATCGCGCTGCCGGTGCTCATGATCGCCTCGATCTACGGAGAACCCCGCTGGTCGGAGGTGCTCCCCAAGGAACAATGGCAATTCTTCGTCCAGGGGTGCTGCGGGGTCGGAATTACGGCTCTCGCGATTTACGGATCCTCGATCAGTCGGAGCACCATCAAGGCGGCCTCCAGCACCCTTGGGGTCGGCATGGGCATCGTCGCCATCATCGCGGGGACTCTAAAACTCGTCTATGACAGCTTCGAGGCTAGCCACCTCGAACTGGACCAGGCCTGGGAATCCAACTCTCTGCCTCCGGTGACTTGGGCGATCGACCCAAACACGGTCCAGGGTACCGGTGAGATCCTGGCGATGCTGTCGCCATTCTTGTTCGTGGCCGTTTTCCTGTGGGCGGCATCGAACAATTTCCGTCGCGGCATCCCGTCCGGCGTCGCCCTCGTCTGGCAGTGGGCGAAGATGGCCCTGACCTTGGCAACATTGACCGCGATCATCATGAGCGTCATTGGATTCCTGATGGTCGTCCAACATCACAACGCCCTCTCAAGGCAGTCACGGCCACAACCGCGCCCCCAACTTAAAAAGTCTCAACCGCAGGCGACAGCCCCGACCTTGAAACCGACGCAAATGGATCCCGTGCTCGCCGCCCGTTACGGTTTGACGGTTGCGGAAGAAGGAACGACCAACGGCGCGACGCTGTCCGGAAGTACCAACCGCGGGATGGCGAGAATCGTCGGCGATCCCGCCTTGGCCCGCCGCTACGGATTGGTGCCCAGGGGCGTCAAGCCGACCAACGCCCCGGCGCCTTCCAAGTGACCAACCTCATTGGGAAATAGGAGGCTTCCCGCTCCCGGACTCCCGTTTCCCCGGCGAATCCCGCCGCATTCCCGCCTTGCCTCAGCTTCCCACGCCCGGGCAAGGTGTCGGCCGATTTTCAACGGAAGACATTCTATGGCTGAACTCATCGGAAACCTTTTGGTCGCCCAGTCCGGGGGCCCCACGGCGGTCATCAACGCCTCGGTCGCTGGTGTCATCACCGAAGCGGGCCGTCACGACTACATCGAGAACATTTATGGTGGCCTGAACGGCATCCTCGGCATCCTCAACGAGGACCTCATTGACCTGAACGACGAGAAGGCCAAGTCCATCGACGGCCTCAAGCACACCCCGGCCGCCGCCCTCGGCACCTGCCGCTACAAGATCGACTTCAAGAAGAAGCCTGAAAAGGCCGCCCAGGACATGGACCGCCTGTTCGAGGTCTTCCAGGCCCACAACATCCGCTACTTCTTTTACGCCGGCGGCAACGACTCGCAGGACACCGCCCACAAGATCCATGAGGAAGCCGTGAAGCGCGGCTACGAGATGCGTGTGAACGGCGTTCCCAAGACCATCGACAACGATCTCCCGCACACCGACCACTGCCCGGGCTACGGCTCGGTGGTGAAGTACAACTGCGCGACCACCATGGAGATCGGTCTCGACGTGGGCGCCATGGCCACCGACGACGGCTCCTGCTGCATCATCGAAGTGATGGGCCGCGCTGCCGGCTGGATCGCCGCCGGCACCGTGCTGGCCAAGCAGGGCAACGCCTCGCTGCCGCCGCACATCATCCTCCTGCCCGAAATCGCCCTCGACGAGGAAGCCTTTCTCAACAAGGTAAAGTCCACGGTCGACACCGAGAAGTACTGCATCGTGGTGGTCGGTGAAGGGTTGAAGAACGCCGCCGGTGAAGAGATCGGGGCCGACAAGAGCCGCCTCGACGCCTTCGGGCATCCGGTGCTCTCCGGTGCCGCCGACGCGCTGGCCGTGATCGTTCAGGGCAAGCTGAATCTGAAAACCCGCACCGTGAAGCTCGGCTACGCCCAGCGCGCCGCCGCCCACTTCGCCAGCCAGACCGACGTCGACGAAGCCTACGCCTGTGGCGCCGCCGCCGTTCGCGCTGCCGTGGATGGCAAGTCGGGCTACATGCCCAAGATCGTGCGTCTCTCGTCCAACCCGTACAAGTGGACCATCGAACTCCACCCGCTGTCCGAGGTCGCGAACGTCGAGCACTTCATCCCCCGCGACTGGATCAGCGAAGACGGCATGATGCCGAACGAAAAGTTCGTCGAGTACGCCGCGCCGCTCATCGTGGGCGAGGTCAAGGTTCCGACCGTCAACGGTCTCCCGGCCTACGTTCGCCTCGAGAAGAGCCGCGTGGACAAGGTGCTCGCGCCCCGCGCCTGAACCCGGGTTCCGGATTCCGCCATTTCAAACGCCGTGCGATTCGTGTCGCACGGCGTTTTTTGTTTTCCGCGGTGACTCCGGCTACCTGGCAGGCGCGAGAAACTCCGGTGGAAACGAGTACTCGACGACTTCCTGTCGTCCCGAGCCGTTTTCGAAGTGGACCCGCTTTCGCCGCCCGGTTGGGGAGGAAAGCGGCGGCGATTCGACCTTAAGAGTGGCGGGCCGTCTCCAAACCGGCAGCCGAGCTGCCGGACTCCAAAGTGCTTCGCGGACCCACGGCGGAAGCCACGCGCTTTGGAGTCCGGTAGCGAGCGACGCGAGCTACCGGTTTGGACCGATGGCCCGCCACCACCGCCCGAAGAATGGCTTATCCACAATGGACACCGATGAACCCAATCGGGAAATCCGGAACGGAAGCCACCGGGAATCATTTCAAAATCGGGCAACTTCAACGCCCGCCGTAACTCCCCGTCCTTGTCCCTCTTCAACCCTTCACGCTTCAACCTTTCAACCCAGACCTCCCCTCCCCCGTTGACTCGCCCTCACCGCATTCCTAACGTCGCCACATGCCCCCGAATCGCGAGCCGCATCCACGCCCCTGCGCGGGCTGGTCGCGTCGTGATCTGTTGCGAATCGGCGGACTCGGCGCCTTTGGATTGTCGCTGACCGACCTCCTCCGCGCGGACGTCTCGGCGACCACCGCGCGCGCCGCGGGCGTGGCGACACGACCCGGCTTCGGTCGCGCCAAGTCGTGCATCTTCCTCTATCTCTCCGGCGGTCCGCCTCAGCACGAGACCTTTGATCCCAAGCCCGAGGCGCCTTCGGAAATCCGTGGTGACTTCGGATCGATTCGCACCGCGATTCCCGGAGTTCATTTCGGGGAATTGCTCCCGAAAGTGGCCGGCATTGCCAACCGACTCGCCATCCTGCGATCGATGAGCACCGACAACAACAGCCACACCGCCAGTGGCTACTGGATGCTGACCGGCCAGCCGCACACCGCCCAAGCGGAGGTGCCCGCGAGCCCCGACGACTGGCCCAGCCTGGCCTCGGTGATCGGCATGCTGAAGCCGTCGGACCGCTCGCCCTTCAGCTCGGTCATCCTTCCCGAGCTGGTCCACAACGACAACGCGCCCCCCGCTCCGGGACAGTCGGGTGGGTTCATGGGAACGGTTTGGAATCCCCTGCTCTTCCAATGCGAGCCACATCTGCCGCGGTTTGAAATCGACGGACTGAGGCTCCCCGAATCGGTGTCGCTGGAACGTCTCGGCGATCGCTCCGCTTTGCTGCATGGCATGGATCGGGATTTTGTGGCCCGCGCGGGCAGCGATCCCGTGAAGGCGTTCGCCCGCCTCCAGGAGCAGGCTTTCGACGTGGTCCATTCCGCGACCGCCCGAGCTGCGTTGGACCTGGAGCGCGAGAAATCGTCGGTACGCGATCGGTACGGTCGAACCAAGTACGGGCAGAGCGTGCTGCTGGCGCGTCGCCTCGTGGAAAGCGGCGTGCGGCTGGTCCAAGTCAACTGGCCCCGTGAGCCCGGAGACCAAATGACCGGCAATCCGGTGTGGGACACGCACAAGCACAACGCCTCGCGCCTGAAGAACGTGTTGTGCCCGCAGTTCGATCTGACCTTCTCAGCGTTGATTTCCGATCTGGAGGAGCGCGGCCTGCTCGATGAAACACTGGTGGTGGCCACGGGGGAATTTGGCCGGTCGCCACGGATCAACCCGGAGGGCGGTCGCGATCACTGGGGCAATTGCTTTTCCCTTGCGGTGGCCGGAGCGGGCATTCGCGGGGGTCAGGTCATCGGTTCGAGCGATCGCATCGGCGGTCAGCCGGAATCGCGGTTGCTGCGGCCGCCCGATCTCGCGGCGACCATTCTACACCTGCTTGGCATCTCGCCTGAAGCCGAGTTCCTTGATCCGGTCAATCGGCCCCGGGTCGTCACCCAGAACGGAAACGTCATCCCAGAGCTCGCAGGCACTTGATCTGCGGAGGTTAGACACGGATTTCACGGATTCCCACGAATCGGAGCACGGCGCGGCGGCGCCTTCGGAGCGCCGGCATCTTGCCGGCTTGGTGGATTGAATTTGGACGGCAAGAATCGGGATTGAGTCCAGCCATCCTTTTCAACGCGACACTTCAGCCCCATCCGGGGCGGCATCCTTGTAGCACCGAAGTTCCTCGAAAGCATCAGCCCCATGGGGGGCCGCCATCGTCAGAAAGATGCCGCTCCGACGGAGCTGATAATTTGATTGGGCGTTTGGTTCTACAACGATGCCGCGCCCACGGCGCCGCCGCTACGATGAGTCCACCAAATTCGGACACGCATCCAGCGCCACGACCGGCGTCAGCACGCGCAAAAAACCGTCCAAGAAAAAGCAAAGGTCCCGGCCAGTCTTTCGACCAACCGGGACCAAAGTGGGGGTGGGAGTTCGCCACACTCTCTTTCCCATCGCCGACATTTGGCGCCCGAAGGCTGCCGGCTTCCCGACGCTGTTCTCCACGGCAAGCGGAGTTGTCGGCCTCGCAGCAGGGCCGTCCGTCGCCTCGCGGCTGGCGGATTATTGAGTGAGGCCTCTGTGCCCGCTTCGTTCCGGCGTTTGCGGCGCCGGGGTGCGGACAAGGTCGAGACACGGTTGCCACTTGCGTCCGCGTCTTGACCGTTTCTCCCCAGGTCGGCCACCGCTCATGGCGGTGCGTTGGCCCGGGGTGACGGGTCTGACCTCTTATCTCTCAGGCTGCGTTCAGTTGACATGCCGGCGGTGCGGTTTGTCGCATCGCCGACGTTGTGGAAGGTTTCCTCGCCTTGCCCGGCGGGGCCTCCCCGGCCCGGATTCCCGCTTTGTCATGCCGTTGGGCATGGTTTTAGGTCGTCGATGAAGACTTCCTGCGGTGTTTCCGTGCTCGTGCTGGTACGCGGTAGCAGCCGTCTACCCTCTGGGTAACCACGATTCGCCGGGCGTCGAAACTCCACCCGGATACTTGACCCGACTCGGAACGGTTTCTCATCGCCCCTCGCCGCTCAGCTCCTGAATCGCGTGACTGACGGAGCGCGACCTCCGCCAGAGGAGCTGGTGAATCCTGCCTCCTTCCAACACCTTTCGGTGCCTTCCCGAGGAGCCGAGCGAACCAGCCTCGCCCAACTTTTCCCCAGTCGCCTGGGATTATCTTCGAGTCTCGCGCCGCTTTCTTTCGTCCGCTGCCGTCCGACTCGGTTCTTTCAATGAACTGTATCTGTTATACCACGAAGTCCGCGCA
>JANXMD010000113.1 GCA_025354845.1 Verrucomicrobiota bacterium
CCCAGTTCGAAGCATCCCAGCACGGCAATGAACACGCTGATCGTCCATGCCAATCGCCGCAGGAGAGAGCACTGTTGGATTTTCATGCCGGATAGTTCATGGCCAAAGGCTGCCTGATTCTCGTCGGAAACACTGCTGGAAAGTGTCTTCAAAAGCGCCCAAGACTTTTGGAGATAGCCTCCAGATTCGTCGCCCAGGAACGAGGCGGATGCAACGAAGACCGCTGGAAACGGCTGCTCTAGGATTCGGTGCAAAACGGCGGCATGCAATCGCCGTGCGGGCCTCGTCGTTCTGGCGCGGCTCCCAGAAGACACGAATCCCGGCGGACACACAGGATTCCCGCCGGGACTCGCTGCCCCGCACACGCGGGGACGTTGATTGTTTTGACCGTGGGTTGGCCGCGGATCACTGGGCGACGACGCGATAGAAGGCCGTGTCGGGTGAATTGCCGTCCGCGAGTTCCAACTTTCCGTTGGCACCAGCCGAGGCGCCGGTGAGATCGGTCCAGGAGCCGCCCAGCACCACCACGCGTTGAAGGCGGTAGAACTGGCCCGGGCTGCCGCTGATCTGGAAGCGGCGTTCACTCCCGGCCTGCGAGGTGGACAGAATGCTCACCGTGCCGCCAACGGGTGGATTCACGATCACGTTCACCGTGCCCTGTGAGTGGAACAGCTCGCTGAAGATCACGTAGGTGAACGAATCGTCGGCGTTGCCCGCGTCTCCGGTGTAGTTCACGAAGTCTCCGTCCAATTGCACGGTGGCTCCGTTGGCAGAAGGGGAGTTCACCTGGACCAAGGACAGGTACAGATACGCGAAGCCGCCCGGGAACAACGCGTCGTTCGCCAACAGGTCGGCCACCGGAATCTTGAGGCTTGCGCCCGGTTGCCGATGAACCACATCGACCCCGGCGGTCGGCACCTGGGTCGGAACGCCCACGGTGAACACTTTGCTCAGGCTGACGGCCGGCGCCAGGTTACCCGCCGCATCGGTGGCGGTGCCCTCCGCGAGGCTGATCCCCAGCGTGCCATTGCCGGAGAGGTTTGAGATCGTGATCGTGCGGGTGTTCCCACTTCCGCTGATTCCGATGGTCCCATTGGCATCGTAGGTGCCATGAAGGATGATCCCCGTGACCGCTCCGGTTTGATGGAGGGTGTCCACCTTCAGGTCGATGTGGTCATACTGTTCGGGGTAGGTGATGGTGTAGATCACCGGGCTGGTTTTGGTCAGGAACGTGGACGGGCCGCTGAGAGTGACTGGCGGCCCGAGCTTGGCGACGTGGGCGGCGACATAGGCGTTGAAGCGGACCTTGGCGGGCATTTCGCCGGCGATCGGGTTTGCAGTGTTTTCTGGCCTGACAACGGGCCAAGGAGTGGTGCCGAAGAAGGCTGGCTTCGAGGGCATGTAGAGCGAGTCGGGCAGGGTGTGGTCGGGGTTGTCGAGATCCCAGCGGGTGGTTTTGGTGACGTAGTCGTAGTTTCCGTGGCGGGCCGCGGTCGCCAGGACTTTGGGGTCGCCCTCGCCGAGGCTCCACATGGGGACGGCGCCGTCGGTTCCGGAATCGTCATACTCCCAGGACGTTTGCGGAGTCCGGTAAAGGGACCGCGGATTCGCGAGCAATGTCATCCCCTCGTAGCCGAGGACGTTCCCGACGAAGTTATACCAGTAATGGCCTTGGGAGAGACCGACGGCGCGGCGGTTGCCTCGGTCTTGGAAATAGAAGCTGCCTTCTCCGCCGGTGTAGACATAGGCATCCAGGGGTGGGGCGGCGGTCCGCTGGCCGGTCAGATGGTTCCGGAAGGCGGTGATGTAAACGGTGTTCCCCCAACGGAAATCACCGGAGAAGTTGAATGATTCGTTGCCCTCGAACAGTTCCATGTGGGGCGTCGTCATGTGCGAAGCGTTGAGGCCGTTCTCGACCAGGTCCGGGTAGCCCGCCCCGAAGCCGTCCTGCATGAAGTTGTAACCGATGACATTCCCACCGCCCGAACTGCGCATCACCATCACTTTGTTGAAATTCCAGGAGATGTTGTTTTCAGCCAGGCAGTCGGCGGCATACCGGTCAAATACCAGTCCATAGCCGCCACCGCCCGGATTCGGGCTGCCCGCGTGATGCAGGAACGAGTCGCGCAACTCGCAGCGAAATGAACCGTCAAAGGCGAAAGAAGACCCAAGGGCATGGTCACTCTCGATGTTCTTTGCCCAGCAATAGCTCGCCACGAAGAAACGGAAGTTGGCGCCTCCGTCGCCGCCGCCACCGTAGCTCACGGTGAGGTCTTCGATGCCGACCCGGGTGACCGGTTGGAGAGCCGTGGTTCCGCCGCCCTGGGCGAGCCGCGCGACATGGGCCGCGTGGGAGGTTCGGAAGTTCAGGTGGAACGGCGTGGAGAAGGTGATCTCGTCTCCGTTGATGGCCGCGATCTCCATTGCCTGCCCGATGGGGCGCGACAGGGACATGCTGCCGCCGGCATGATGCTGGTTCGATTCCTCCCCCCAGCCGAGGTAGTCGTCCACCTGATGAGGTTCCTCGGGAACTGAATTAAACCGGGTAAGGGACGAATCGTAGGTTTCGTTCACATGGACCAGTTCTCCCACTTGCAAGCCCGGGTTGTTTACCAGAGTGACGGTTTTTGTCCCTTTGGTCCCGTCGGTGGCGAAGCGCGTCTGCTGAACCCAGTAGTAGCCAGGCCAGCCGACGAGGAAGACTGGGGCCGCGTTTTCGGGAGTCTGGACGATTCTCGTGTTGGACGGTCCGGCACCACGAATCGTGATGTGGGATCGAGTGATGTTCAGGCTTTGCCCGGTGAGCTTGAAGGTTCCAGGCCCAAGCAGTACCACCTGATTCGAGGGACAGGTGTCGAGCGCATTCTGAATCGCGGCGCGATCGGACCCGCCGCTTGGCGTCAGGGTTTTGTAGATGAGGGTCCGCTCCGGGATGCCACCGTTGTAGGTGACACCCGGTTGCCAATCGGTCCGCCGCTCGGCGGGGATGATCTCCGCCCGAGCGGACAGCCAGACGCAGGTCGCCAGGGCCAGGCCGGACAGCAGTGTCCTCGCGGCGCTGGTGGGATGGGGTTTCGTCGTCATAAACTTTTTCTTCCGCAGGATTTGTTTTGGTCTTTCGCGAAAGGCAGGTCCGCCTCGTCGCCGACGACAAACGTTTGTCGTGTCACCGGACCAAGGCGTTTCCCACCGCCCAATCGCGCCACCGATCCTGAAATATCTGCTCGGGCAGAGTTGCCGCCGTGAAAACGACGTCGGGAATTCGGTCTCCGGCATTTCGCGCCTATCGAGGTCGCGCAGGAGGTCGCTAGGCTCTGGAGTACGGCTGGAAGCGGAAGGGCCCCGCCGCTTTCGGAGGGAGGACTGCTCCGGATAAACGGACGCACGTCCGGCTTTGGAACGTGGTGTCAGGATTCGGAGGACGCCAGCCTGCTGACACTGTGGCGCGGTGCGCGGAAGGGCTTCAGGGCTGCTTGGCCGCAACCGACTCTTCGTCCTTCGCCCCCGCTGCGGCGATTTCTTCCCACGACGGTGCACGCCACGCCTGCCACGGCGGGCCGGCGAGAATCGTACCCCCGTCCGCGCTGCAGCGGGCCTCGAGCATTGAGCCGGTGCCCCCGAGCGTCAGCAGTTCCTGTAGTGGGCCGACCGCCCAAAGCTTGACCGCCTCCCTGCTGCCTGAGGCGGAAATCAGCCGCCGCCCATCCGGAGTGAAGGCGACCGAAGAGGCTCCGTTCAAATGACCCCGAACGGAATCGATCAGATCGCCCTTGAACGGGTCAAACAACCGAACCTCCCCTCCCGCCGAGGCGACGAGTCTTCCATCCGGCGAAACGGCCAGCGACGCGGGATTACCCTTTCCACGAACCCGCCGAGGCGCCCGGCCGGGCGTATCCAAATCGAAGAACCCGATTTCGTGGTCGTTGGTTTGTTCGATGGCCGCGACCAGCACCCGGCCGCCCGCGGCAAAGGCTACCCTGCGGACCCGCTCGTTGAGGGTCACCACGATCTGTCCGGATTCGACGTTCCACACACGCAGCGAGTGATCGTGTTCTGCTGTGGCCGCCAGGTGGCTTCCGTCCTCGCTGAAGCGGAAGAGCACAAGTGGACCGGCGTCACTCTTCAATTCAATCCGGCGGCCGGGAGTCGCGAGACTCGTCAGGAAGACGGCGGCGGAGGTGGTCCCATCGGTCCACGCCAGAAGCCGGCGCGCAGGGGCGTAGGCAAACGCGGTGGGACGCTTTCGGGAATTCAGTGAGACGGCTCCCTGTTGAATGAACTCCGCCCCGCGCCATTCGTGGACGAGGATCTGGTCGGTTCCATTCCAGAGGCAAAGAATGTTGGAGCCAAAAAGGCCCAGGACATTGGTGGAAGCTCCGAGCCCGGGCAGCGACACCGATGGAGAGTCGCGTTGGAGATCGACCCATTCGGGGCTCCTGTCCGGCGGGAACAACAACGCACGTGACCGATCCAGCGGCAGGACATCATTGACCTTCGGCACACGGCGATAGCCATTTGCGGCGCTGTTCCCCTCCGCGCTCCATAGCATGAGGTTCCCATCCTTGCCGGCGCTGGCGACGAGTTGGGCGACCTCCGAAAAGGCGACGGCATAGACTTCGTCGGTGTGGCCGCGCAGCACCTTGGGTTCGCGCCAGGTGCCCGTGTCCCAGATCCGAAGAGTCTGATCGCTCGCGGCGGATATTAATTGCCGGCCGTCGTGTGTGAACACCAGCTTACTCACCCAACCCGTATGGCCCTCTCGCCCAATGGGCAGACGCTGGTTTCTGGATCGGGATTTGACGACCCCACCATCTGCGTTTGGGATGCCGCGACTGGCAACCTGCTTAGGCGGCTTGATGGCCATACGGGTTGGGTGAGTAAGCTGGTGTTCACACACGACGGCCGGCAATTAATAT
>JANXMD010000133.1 GCA_025354845.1 Verrucomicrobiota bacterium
CAAGGGCGCGACCGTCAATCTCCGCGCCGGCCCCGGCCGTAACTACAGCGAGCTTGGAAAGCTCAGCCAGGGCGCCTCGGTCACCATCGTCCGCTCCCTCGAGGACTGGACTCAGATCGAGCCGCCCACAGGCACGTTCGCGTATGTCGCCAGCAGCTTGGTGGACACCACCCCGCAATCTTTGTTGGTGAAGACCGAAAAGACTGCGGAGAAGCCGGCCGATCCGATCGCGACGACCAAGACCGCCCCCCCAATTCCCACCAAGACCGTCGCCGAGACGCCGGTGGAAACAAAGCCCGCCGACCCCGTTCCCGCTCCGATTGAAACCAAAGTCGCTGAAGCCCCACAGCTCAAGCCTGCGACCGCCGAGCCAGTGGCTGCGCCGACCCAGGCGCCCGCGTCGATTCCCGCCCCGATCGTTACTGCGCCGGCGCTCATCCCGGCCACGCCGATCGCTGCGCCCGTCGTGCCTCCCGCCGAAGTGAAGCCCCGTCACGTGATTCGCGACGGAGTCGTGGGTGGAGCCATCAGCGTCCAGTCCCCCGGCTACTACGAGCTCCGCAGCCTGCATGCCGAGGGCGTCGTGGACTACCTCGTCAGCGAGGACAAGGACCTGGATCTCGGTAAATTCCATGGCAAGGCCGTCACCGTTTCCGGTGAAGAGTGGCGCGATGTCCGCTGGAAAACACCGGTGCTAAAGGTGAAGACGATCGAAGCGGCGTTCTGATTGCCGGTTTTCAAACCCACCGGCCTGCTCGACTACGACTTCGACTCCGATCCCGATCCCGATCAGACCCGGATGAGCCAGATCATCGACGGACGCGCCATCGCGCAGCAGATCCACGCCGAAACTGCCGCACGTGTCGCCGCGCTAAAAGTCCGCGGCATCCAGCCCGGTCTCGTATTCATTCGCGTCGGTGAGGATCCCGCTTCGCAGGTCTACGTCGGCATGAAGGAGAAAAAGTCGGCGGAGCTGGGGTTCCGTTCGACCACACTCGTACTGCCCGCCGACACCTCGGAGTCCGACCTGCTCGCACGCATCGACGCGTTCAATGTGGATCCCGCGTGGCACGGCATCCTGGTTCAAGCTCCCCTGCCCCACCCGATCCGCCAGGCGACCGTCTATTCGCGCGTTGCGCCGGAGAAAGACGTGGACGGATTCCATCCAGTAAACGTGGGCAAGCTGTTGCTCGGAGATTCCGACGGCTTCGTGCCCTGCACTCCGGGCGGCGTGCACGAACTTTTGATCCGTTCAAAGGTCCCCACGGAGGGCGCCGAAGTGGTTGTCCTGGGACGGGGAAATATTGTCGGCAAACCCATGTCCTCGATCCTCATGCAGAAGGGTCGCACCGCAAACTCAACGGTGACCGTCGTCCACAGCGGCAGCCGCGACGTGGTCGGTCATTGCCGGCGGGCTGATGTGCTGATTGCGGCCATGGGCGTGCCCGAGTTTGTGAAGGCGTCCATGGTGAAGCCTGGCGCCACGGTAATCGACGTGGGTGTGAACCGCGTTCCCGCTCCCGGCACCCCAACTGGCACTCGTCTGGTCGGCGACGTCGCCTTCGCCGAGGTGCAGACAGTCGCCGCACGGATCACCCCAAATCCCGGCGGTGTCGGTCCGATGACCATAGCCATGCTCCTCGCCAACACCACCCGCGCCGCCGAGCAGCAGACCCGGTAGAAGTGCCGCGGCCGCACGACGACTATATCCGGGGAGAATTTGCGTTGAGCCAGGTCCCGGTCGCCGGCACCTTGGTTCCGGAGAGGAGCCGCGACGTTCCTCCCAAGGTTCATGACTCCTGCGGATGAGACTCAGTCCCGGCTTCGCCCTAGGCTAGTCACGCGCGTGACGGCATTTAGCGTGTCGCTGGTCGTTGCCTCGGTGGCCCTTTCGTCTTGGACCGCGCTGCAGCTGCGGCGTCAGTCCCTGTCGACCGAACTGGCGCGTGAGCTCAGCGGAATCGTCCGCAACACCGCACCGCACATCCCCGCACGCCTGGTGGAGGCCATCGCACCCGGAGCCGGGGACGCTGGCACCGCCACCAACGCCGTTGGCGACGCAACCCGGGCCCTGCGCGATTCGCTTCTTCAGGTCGAAGCCCGGAACCCAATGTCCGCGGGATCCAGCCTACTCCTCCGAGTCCTCCGCCCTTCCGAGATCCCCGCCTACCATCAGGAACTTGAAATTGTTGCCTCCACCGACTCGTCCAAAAAAAATCGGCAGGAACTCACAGAATCGCTGCGGCGTGCACTGCTGGGTGACCCGGTGCTGGCCCCGGTTCAACTGAGCAGCGCCGGCAGTCTGCACCTCTCCGCCGCCGCTCCCATCCGCAATGATTCCGGCAAGGTCATCGCCGTGCTTCAGGCAGATTGGAACGTCGGAAACTTCGCCTCCCAATCCCGCGAAACCGCGTGGATCGTCCTGGCCGTCGGCGGCCTGTTCGTCGCGATTGCGACCGGGCTCGCGCTTCAGTTTTCCCGCAATCTCGTCTCTCCGATCCGGTTGCTTCTCGACGCCGTCCGGCATTTCGGTGAAGGGCGGCTGGACTATCGCATCACGGTGGACCGAGTGGACGAACTCGGCGATGTCGCGCTGGGCCTGAACCGGATGGCCGCGCAGATCGCACAGTCGCGCGCCCTGCTGGAAGAACAGAAGGCAGCCCTGCTTCTGGCCAGCACCGAAGCCAACGCCGCCAGCCGCGCCAAGAGTGAATTCCTGGCAACCATGAGCCACGAGATCCGCACCCCGATGAACGGGATTCTCGGATTCACCGCGCTCCTGCTTGATTCCCCGCTCAACGCGGAACAACGCAGTCACACGCGCCTCGTGCAACAGAGCGCCAGCAACCTCCTGGCCATCATCAACGACATTCTCGACCTCTCCCGCATCGAAGCCGGAAAGCTCGAACTCGAACTCACCGCCTTCGACCTCCGCGAGGTTGCCGAGGCGGCCATCGAAGTCATCGCGTTCACCGCCCATCGCAAGCAGATCGAAGTGGCGGTGAGCGTGGATGAAAAGATTCCCCCTGGCCTGCGCGGCGATCCAAACCGGATCCGCCAGATTCTGCTCAATCTGCTCGGCAACGCGGCCAAGTTCACCGAACAGGGCGAGGTGGTGCTAACGGTGAGACGCCTAAGCGACTCTTCCGACGGACGTGTTCAGCTCCGGTTCGAGGTGCGCGACACCGGCCCGGGAATCCGCTCCGAAGTGCAGGAACGCCTCTTCCAGCCCTTCAGCCAGGCCGACAGTTCGACCACGCGGGTCTATGGTGGCACCGGTCTCGGCCTCGCCATTTGCAAGCGACTCGTGGAGCTCATGCAGGGGCAAATCGGTGTCGACAGCGAACCGGGATCGGGATCGACCTTCTGGTTCACCATTGGCCTTGAACCCGCCCTGCTGCCCAGCGCACCGATTTTCGACGGCGAGGCTCTGCGCAATCGCCGCCTACTGGTGATCGACGACAACGAAACCAACCGTCTCCTGCTGATTCATCAGCTCGTTCACTGGGGCGCCCACGCCGAGGCGGTCTCCAGTGCAGAACGTGCCGACGAAGCCCTGCGCGCCGCCGTCGAGGCCCGCAAGCCGTACCACCTGGCCATCCTCGACTACCAGATGCCGCGCGTGGACGGCATGCAACTGGCCTGCCGGATCAATCAGAACCCACGGTACCACGACCTGCGCATGGTACTCCTGTCGTCGACCCACGAGCGTCCCCTTCCCAGCGCCTTGGAGGCGGCCGGATTCTCGGCCAGCCTGCAAAAACCGGTCAAGCGCTCCGAACTTCTGCGCACGCTGCTGCGCGTTCTGGAGGAACCGGCCCGTTCCACGGCGCTTCTTCCGCAAAGGGTCGACGCCTTCGTCGATGCCGAGCCGCCGTCACCACCCACGACAGCCGCGCCGCGACTCGCCATTCCAACACTGTCGAATACCCCGATCACCTTCCCGGCACCGGTCCCAGCTCCGGCACCGGTCCAGAAGCCGTCGCCCTCCTCCACGACGCCGCTGGCTTCCAACCGGGTTCGTGCCCCACTGCGATCCGAACCGTCCGGATCCGCAACGCCGCCGACCCCGATCATGACCAAGCCACTTCGGTTGCTGGTGGCCGAGGACAACATGCTCAACCGCATTCTGGCAACCAAGCTCCTGGCCCGCCTCGGCTATGCGGCCGACACCGTGAACAATGGCGAAGAGGCGTTGGACGCCACGCTGAAGGCGCCCTTCGACGTGATTCTCATGGACTGCAACATGCCCGTCCTCGAT
>JANXMD010000161.1 GCA_025354845.1 Verrucomicrobiota bacterium
CAGCGAGGTTGGGTTGGCACCGGACGCCAGCCCAGAAAGCCGACGCCGTACTGGGCGCAAGCCTCCTCGATGAACTGTTTGCACTGCTGGACGACGCGGTCGTTGCCGGCCGGTGCAAATAGGAATCCGACCGCAATGTCCGCCTCGGCCACCGCGCGGAAGCCGAGCTTCTCGGCCTCGCGTATGAAGAAGGCGCGGGGCAACTGGGTGAGCACACCAGCGCCGTCGCCGGTTTTGGCATCCGCATCCAGGGCGCCACGATGAGACAGGGAATTCAGAGCCTCGAGGGCGAATTCCACGATTCGGTGCTCACGGCGACCGTTGGTATTGGCGACAAAGCCAACGCCGCAGGCGTCATGCTCGAATTCAGGGCGATAAAGTGAGTTCGGAACGTTCGGATAGGCGTGCATGGATAGAATCCTGGCGCGATGGGCCCGCGGGGTTTGGGTTAAACCCGCGGACCGCCAAAAAGAAACGACCCCTTTCCTTCCGACGCAAAGAGAATCTGCATCCTCCCCGGGAAAAACACGGCCGCGCACTGCCGGTTGCGCGAAGGCAAATGGAAAAAGGAAAAAGGCAAATCGGCACCGGAACCACCCGGAAAGGCGGCAGGTTCACGAGACCGGATCGAAGAGGAAGTTCAGATCCTCCGCCGTCAAATCAACCTTCCCTGTTCCTTCGGCGTTCAGCAGTCCTTCCACCAATTCCCGTTTCCGAACCTGCAGGGCCGCGATCTTTTCCTCGACCGTTCCCTCGGCAATCAAACGGTAGACAAACACCTGTTTGGATTGCCCGATTCGGTGGGCCCGATCGGTGGCCTGGTTCTCCACCGCGGGATTCCACCAGGGGTCGTAGTGTATCACCGTGTCCGCAGCGGTGAGATTCAACCCGGTTCCGCCGGCCTTGAGGCTGATGAGGAACAGGGGCACATCGCCTTTCTGGAACTGCTCCACCGGAGTGGCCCGATCCCGTGTGGAGCCGGTCAAAATCACGAAGCGGATCTGTCGAGAGGTCAACTGCTCCTCGATCAGCGCCAGCATGGAGGTGAACTGGGAGAACAGCAGCACCTTCCGTCCTTCTGCGATCATGGTCTCCAGCAGGTCTAGCAACACGTCGAGTTTTGCTGACTCCTTCACTTTTTTCGCTCCCGGAAGGCTCAGCAATTGAGGGTGGCAACAGATCTGACGCAGCTTCAGCAGGGCGTCGAGCACCACGATGTGCGACCGAGCAAGCCCCTTCTTGGCCACCTGTTCGCGTACTTTTGCGTGCATCGCAAGACGGACGCTCTCGTACAAATCCCGCTGGGCGCCCCCAAGCTCCACCGTCTGGGTGATCTCCGTCTTTGGCGGCAGATCCAAGGCCACCTGGTCCTTGCGCCGCCGCAGGAGAAACGGGGCCACGCGTCGAACCAACACCTCGCGTCGGGCCGAATCCCCGTGCTTCTCAATCGGGCGACGGAATCGACTGTTGAATCCCAGTTCATCGCCCAGGAAGCCGGGAAGCAGGAACTGAAACAGGGACCACAGTTCACCGAGGTGATTTTCCATCGGCGTTCCCGTGAGGCACAGCCGGTGTCGCGCCTTTAACTGGCAGGCTCCCTGCGCGTATTTGGTACGGGCGTTCTTGATGAACTGCGCCTCGTCGAGAATCACGTAGTGGAACTCATGCTCCAGCAGCGTTGGGAGATCGCGTGGCAGCAACGGATAGGTCGTCAGCACCAGATCGTGCTCGGCAATGCGATCAAACTCCGACTTTCGATCCAGACCGTGCAGCACCAGCACTCGCAAATCCGGGGCGAAACGGGTCGCCTCCTGACGCCAGTTGGTCATCAAGCTGGTGGGGGCGACCACGAGGCTGGGCCGATCGGCCCGGCCGGATTCCTTTTCCATCAGCAGATGCGCCAGGGTTTGAATCGTTTTTCCCAATCCCATGTCATCGGCCAGGATTCCCGCGAGATCGTACTCGCGGAGGAACTGAAGCCAGCTCACCCCCTCCTGCTGATAGGGCCGAAGCTGCGCCTTCAATCCGCCGGGGGGCGCCACCCGCTGCACTCCGCGAAAATTCCGCAAACGGCCGGCCATTTCCTTCAACTCCGACGGTCCCATCCATCGCCATTCCTCCGCGTCGGTCAACTCAAGCGCCCGCAACCGGTCAAGTTGGATTGATTTTTTCCCCTTGAGCTTCGGCGTATCGAAAAGCTCAAGCAGCACTCCGAGAACTCCCCGGGCCCGCGCCAGGGGAAACAGAAGCGTTCGGCCGTCTTTTAATTTGAGCGGCAACGAGGCATCGGGCAAGGCATCGGCCAGGCGTTCGCGGGAGAGCGCCTGGCGATCCCGTTGGAACAAATCCAGCAGCATGGGAAGCAGACTGTGCCGTTCTCCGTCGACGACAACGCCGAGCTCCACGTCAAACCAGTGATTTCCCCCATCGGCTCCTCCGCGCGGGTGTACCTCCGTCGTCCACTCCTGAGCCTCCGCTAGCCTCCAGGCAAAATTGGGATCCACCTCAATGCGCCAGCCCAGTTTTTGGAGGCGCGGCACCTCGTCCCGGAGGAATCGCAACCAAACCGCACCCTCCTCGCAGGCGAAGTCGTCCCCATAGTCTTCCAGCCATTCGTCCTCGAATACCTCGTAGGCGAGCCTTAGTCCGCAGCCCACAAGCAGATCGCTTGCCTTGGTTTCCAGGGCCCGATTCCGATG
>JANXMD010000168.1 GCA_025354845.1 Verrucomicrobiota bacterium
GTTCCATGACGCCCCACCGTCTCAGTATCGGAGTCCGCCAGCAACGGACCCGCAGCGAGCGTCGCCGCGGCCAGCCAAACCATCGACCAGGGCGCGAGGGACGAAATCGGCGGGTTGGGTTTCATACGAAAGTCCCGAAGCTTCCCCGTTCGCCGCTCGGCACGGCAAGCGGGATCTCCCGGACACTCGGAAACACTTCTGCGTGGACGTGACAATTTCGCGCGTGCCGCCTTTTCACCCGGTCGGCACGCTTCACACGATGAAGCGCGTCTGTATCTTCTGCGGCTCCAGTCCCGGCACCGATCCCGCCTTCGCTCGGGCCGCCCGCGACCTTGCCGCCGGATTGGCGTCCGCTGGCCTTGAGATCGTTTACGGCGGGGCCAAATGCGGTCTCATGGGAATCGTCGCCGACGCCGCGCTGAGGGCGGGCGGACGTGTCATCGGGGTGCTGCCCCGCGCCCTGCAGGAAAAAGAGCTGGCTCATCCACACCTGACCGAGCTGCACCTCGTGACCTCGATGCACGAGCGGAAGGCCCTGATGGCCGATCTGTCCGACGCCTTCGTCGCCCTTCCCGGCGGTTTTGGTACCCTCGACGAATTCTGCGAAATCCTCACCTGGGCGCAGCTGGGCATCCACGCCAAGCCCTGCGCACTGCTCAACGTGGACCATTTCTTCGACGGCTTTCTCGCCCAGGTGCAGTCGGCCATCGCGGGCGGCCTCACCCGCCCCGAACACGCCAAACTCATCCGTGTGGCCACCACCCCGGAAGAAGTCCTTCGCCGACTCCAAGAGCCAGTCGAAACGGTCCTGCCCAAGTGGATGGAATCGACCGCACGCTGAGCGCCCCCCGCACGTGAGCCTCAGGCCCGCACAGGGACACGTCGGCGACGCACCTCGGTGCGCAAGAACACCTCAGGAGTGATCCCGTAGGCTCGCTTGAAATGGCGGGCGAGGTGGCCCTGATCGGAAAAACCCACCTTCAGCGCCACATCGACAACACGCCCGCCGCTAACCTGCAGAAGTAGCCGTGCCTGTTCCACCCGACAACGGAGCACGTACTGGTGAGGCGAAGTGCCGGTCGACTCCTTGAACATGCGCGCAAAATGATAGGCGCTGAGTCCGGCGCGATCCGCCAGGGCGTTCAGGTTGAGGTCCTCGGCAAGATTGAGATCAATATGGCGCAATACCGCCCGGAGCCGATCTTGCGACAACCCGCCGGCAGGCACGTTGAGCTCAACCGGTTCCTCGGCGTAGTGATGGACCAAATGCACCGCGAGCGCCACGGCCAGGGCTTCACCGTAGAGCCGGCCGTGACCTCCCTTTTCCACTTCCTGCCTCAGGGCCATGGCGACTCCAGCGAGAAATCCGTCCTGCCCTCCCACCAGACAACGCAGTTGAACCGGCCTGCCATTTGGAAACGCATTGGCAGCGGCGGCAACAAAGGCCGGCGTCAGAGATACCGTGATGTACCGGCAGGTCGAAGTCACCCGGGCCGAATGGATGCACCCTGCAGGAATCAGGCTGACCGTCCCGGATTGCAGCATGACCCGCTGGCCAGTGCCGTTCGAGGTCCACTCCAGTTCGACGTTGGAGTTGAGGCAAATCGCGACCACATGATTCACCGGACACACTTCGGCCACGTCGACGCTGGGAACCGAATGCTCCTCCACCAAGACGCCATCCCATCGCAGGGATGCGCTCGACAAGGTGGGCGGCGTCGCGGTGGACGGCGTCGTGCGGCCCGATTTCAAATCAAACAAAAGTTCCCGATCCACAGGTGTTTGGGTATCGCGCACAGTCTTCGGTTCCAGACTCATCGCTCGCTCACGGGTTACACTGAAATTGTTCATAGGGGTGAAATGGAGGGGACTTGTGAAACAATCACACCAACGGACTGTATCTTGCGAATGCGCGGCAATTGCTGAGGTTTGTTGTGCGTTGCAACGCGTAA
>JANXMD010000216.1 GCA_025354845.1 Verrucomicrobiota bacterium
CTACCGCGTTCTGGAGACGCAGTAATCCCCGAGCTCGTTTTCTCCTCCCTGATAGAGTTCCGCTTTGACCTGACCTGATTTGATCGCATGAACCTTCCTCGAATCCTGAATGTCCGCACCCTGACCTGTGTCCTTGGGTTCTCGACGACCTGCTCTCTGTTCGGTGCTGCGGATCCGTTGGAGGATCCAGATCAGTCCGGCTGGTTCGTGCGCTTGGGCGGTCGCGTCTCGATGGGTGCCAAGGCGCAGATTCGGGACACCCAGGCCGCGCCGGTAAGCGTCGCCGGTGCCTACGACAATGGATACGTGAAGCCCGATGCCGGCGGCAGCGCCAGCAGCACGTGGAACTGGGGATACAACTCGGCATCGCAGATTCAGGGTGGGGATCTCGTCCTCCAGCGCATCGACGGCAATCCCCGCGTGGGCGGTATTGCGGGGTCGAAGGACGATCCGCGCTGGGGTGGTGAGTTGGTGTCTGGCTTCGAGTTTGCCCGGTTCAATATCGGCCGTCGGGAGGCACGCTTCGGCTTCGAAGCCGGCTACAGCTACAGCGGCCTGACGTCCTCCACCCGAGCCGTGTCCACGGCAACGGTCATCGAATCCGTGGACCACTTCGCCCTCAATGGAGTTCTCCCTCCAGTCGCCCCGTATCAGGGCACTGCGGCGGGCCCCGGCCCGCTGATTTCGTTGAACCCCTCGAGTCACACCACGATTTCCTCGGCGGCGACCGCATCGCTCGACAGTCGGCTGGAGTCCGAGTTTCACACGTTTCGCGTTGGACCGTGGATCAGCGTCCCGCTCAGCGGTCGCCTGAGCCTTGGACTGAGTGCGGGCTACGCCACCATTTACGCCAATTCCAGCTGGGACGTGACCGAGTCATTGTCCTATGCCAATCCGTCACTGCCCGCCGCGACCTCATCGTCCTTGCATGCCAACGGTGCCCACTGGTCGCCCGGGGCCTACGCGCAATTGCGTCTGGAGTATCGCCTGACGAAACACGTCGGGATTTACGCGGGTGCGGACATGCAGGCCTCCACGGGATCCTCGGTGCATCTTCCTGGTCGCGATGTCCGGTATGACTTCGGCTCGGTTTACGGCGGCGTCGCCGGCGTGAATCTGTCGTTCTGAGCGAGTGCGAGTGCGAGTTCAGCCGTGGGAGTGGAGTGGGTTAGAAGAGTTCACCCTGGCCGTGCTGAATGCGCCGAAAGGCTTCGGTCGAAAGTTCGGCACCACCCTTTTGGATTCCGGCCCGGCGGCACGCGATGGCGAACAGCTGTGAAATCTGTTCCGCCAGCGGGCCCTCGCCACGCATCCGACTTCCGAAACGAGCGTCGTTGAGCTCGCCGCCGCGCAGGGATCGGATCTGTTGCAGGACCTTTTCCCGTCGATCGGGAACGTGGCGTTGCAACCAGTCCTCGAAGAGCGTGACCACCGAATGGGGCAGCCGCAGCACGGTCTTCATCGCGTAGCTGGCACCGGCTTCGGCTGCGGCCGCGACGATGGCGGGGATTTCGTGATCGTTCAGTCCTGGAATCACCGGGGCAACCATCACGCCCACCGGGATTCCCGCCGCGGCAAGACGCCGTATAGCCGCGAGGCGTGCCAGCGGCGGTGAGGTCCGTGGCTCCAGCACGGCACGAAGTTCGGGATCGAGGGTCGTGATGGAGATGGCGACCTTGACCGCGCGGAATCGCGCCAACTCCGACAAGACGTCCACGTCCCGCGCCACCAGGGCATTCTTGGTGATGATCCCCACCGGATTGCGAAACTCGGCGAAGACTTCCAGGCAGCGCCGCGTAAGACGGAGGCGCCGTTCCACGGGTTGATAGCAGTCCGTTACGCCGCTGAGCGCGACCACCTGCGGCTTCCAGCGTGGATTCGCGAATTCCTGGCGCAACCGCTCCGGTGCGTCGTGTTTCACCAGAATTCGGGTCTCGAAGTCGAGTCCGCTGCTCCAGCCGAGGAATTCGTGATAGGGCCGCGCGTAGCAGTAAATGCAGCCGTGTTCGCACCCGCGGTACGGATTGAGGCCCACGTCGAAGCCGAGATCCGGGCTGTCGTTGTAGGTGAGCACCGACTGCGTGGTGTCGGCCAGGAACTCAGTTCGGGGCAACGGTTCCTCCGCGGGATCCAAATCCTCGAGATCCGGCTCACGCTCGCGATGCAGCGCATCGAAGCGATTCGCGGGTTGGAGCGGCGTGCCGCGATGCGCCTTCCGATTTGGGTCCATGCCGCCATCCTGGGAAGTGGGGTCGGACATCGGAGGGGGAACTGGGTTTAACCGCTGATGGACGCTGATGAACGCGGACTCCCCCCACTCGACCGGCAATCCGGACTCAGGGTTTCGTCGATCGGTGTGCACTGCCGACCCTTGCATCAACCCTGAAGACTGGCCAGCACCGCCGGATCGCGGACGTCGACCCAGCGTCCGGCGATCTTCAATCCGGCGATCACCTTGCCCGCGGTCAGCATCGCGGTGATGGCGTCAGTGAGCTCGTATTCGCCGCGCGGCGATTTCTGAAGCCGGCCGGTGAATTCGAACAAGTCGGGACGAAAAAGGTAGATACCCGCGTTGTACCAGACCGGGTCTCCCGGCTTCAGCCAGCCGGTCTGACGCAGGTCCTCGAGTTGGGCCGGTGACGGTTTCTCCACCAGTCGCGTCAGGCAGAACCGGTCATCGAAGAAGTTTAGCCCGCCCTGGGTGACGTCCTGTCCCTCGGTGACCGTGAGTAGGGCGCCAAACGAACCGGCGGTCCAACGGTCGCGCATATCGCGATAGGTTTCGGGGCGCACCAGAATGTCGCCGTAGGTGAGGAAGAAGTCGGAGTCACCCAGGAATGTCCGCGCCGGCTCCGCCGCTTTGCCGGTGCCGTCCTGCACGGTTTGGCGGGCGTACGCGATGCGACAGCCAAAACGGCTACCGTCTCCAAAATGGTCCTCCACCACTTCGGCCCGCCAGCCGGTAATGATGCAGAACTCGGTAATCCCGGCCGACTTCAGCCCCTCCAGGATGTGTTCGAGAATCGGACGTCCCTGCACTTTGAGCATTGGTTTGGGGACCTCCTGGGTGAGGTCTTTCATGCGGGTTCCCTTTCCGGCGGCAAGGATGACGGCTTTCATGCGGGGCAGATCCTGCCCTGACAATCCAAGGGATTGAATCTGAAAGCAGGAAAGCAGGAGGGGGAAAACAACAAAGACACGAAGACGCAAAGATCTGAAACCTTGGACCTTGGACCTTGGACTTTGTCATCCACAATCGGATGGAAA
>JANXMD010000220.1 GCA_025354845.1 Verrucomicrobiota bacterium
CTTCCATCCCCGAACGTGGTAGGTCGGGATGGCCCAGGCGGTGCAGGTCAGCTCGCGCTTGCCGGAGAGGAACTCCTGGTAAACCGGGGTCCCGAAAATGGTGAAGAGCTGGCCCCATTCCTCGATCTTCGCGAACTTCTCGCGGGTCATGTCGCGGGTGAGGAAGAACTCCTTGGGATCGCGACCGAGGCGCTTGGCCATATCCTTCTTGGCGGCGTCGTAGTCGTAGCCCGGGGAGATGGTATGACCGTCCACTTCCAGCGAACTGAGAAACCGGAACATCGTCTCCAGCTCCTGAACGTCGGTCTCCTTGTAGACCGTGGTGTTCGTGGCGCACTGGTAGCCGAGGATCTTGGCCATGCGGATGGCTGCGATGCACTCTTTGAAGACGCCCTCACGTTCGACGATGAGGTCGTGGGTGTACTCCAGACCGTCGACATGCACGTTCCAGTACATCCACTTGCTGGGACGGATGACCACCTTGGTCTTCGCAGCGCCGTCGGCCTTGCGGATGGCCTCGGCCTCCTTGTCGGTAACCAACTGCTCGTCCAGAAGGCGGGTCAGCATCGGCTCCATCTCCGGGGTGTATACCGCGGCGAAGTAGTCGCGCATCTTCTTCCGCATGAAGACGCCATTGGTACACACGTAGATGACGCGGCCCTGATCATGCAGCCCCGCGATCAGTTCCTCGATCTTCGGGTAGATGAGGGGCTCGCCACCGCAGATCGACACCATCGGTGCCTCGCACTCCTCGGCCGCCGCGAGGCACTGCTCCAGCGGGATCATGTCCTTGAGATTGGTGGAATACTCACGGATGCGACCGCAACCGGTGCAGGTCAGGTTGCATGTGTGAAGCGGCTCCAACTGGAGGACCATCGCGAACTTCGGAGTCCGCGCCAGCTTGTGCTTCACGATGTGCGAGGCGATTTTGACCGTCAGGGCCAGGGGAAAACGCATACGGGAAAAATCAATCGGATCAGTCGAAAACGAATTTCAGGATCAAGTTCAGACTCACAGTCACAGTCACCTTCAGACCAGCTCCACTGCCACCTTCGCTCAGCGAAAGGTCAGGTCAGACGAGGCAGTCGTGCGAACCGAAGCGGGACTCTCTGAATCCCCGCCCGACTGCGGTTCAGGGGCCGGGACATGCCGGTTTTGCAGGAAAAGCGTCGCCGGAGAGGCGGAATAGGTGCCGTTGAATCCGCCGCAACCGGCCGTGGACAACGCCACGGCGGCCAGAAGCGCCCCCAGGGCGAAGCGACGGTTTTGAACAGCCTTCATTCAGGCAAGGATAGGGAGGAACACCGCGGGGGCAATAGGTTATTTCTGAACCTGGAGGTCGGGTTCATGCCACGGCAACCCACTCGCCATTCGACAACCGCCAACCTGGGTCGGTAGGCTGACCGACCGTGACGCTCAAACTGACTAGCGCCCTCGGACTCGTCCTCATCGTGACCATCGGTTGGCTGATGTCGGAAAACCGCCGCAAGTTCCCTTGGCGGGCGGTCATCTGGGGCATTGTGCTGCAGTTCGCAGTCGGACTGTTCATCCTTCGAACCGAGATTGGGATGCGCCTCTTCAACGGGTGCCAGCTTGCCGTTGACCGCTTCATCGCCTTCGCCAACGAGGGCAACGTCCTCGTATTCGGCTTCTTGGCCAAGCGGGACGTCCTCGAAAAGGGGCTCGGAGCCGGGAATGGCTTCATTCTGGTCCTCACCGTCACCGGCACCATCATCCTGATCTCCTCCGTCTCCTCCCTGCTCTACCACTACAACATCCTCCAGTTTGTCGTCCGCGGAATCGCCTGGGTCATGCGACGCGCCATGGGAACGAGTGGGAGCGAGACCCTCAGCGCAGCCGCCAACATTTTCATGGGACAGACCGAAGCGCCGTTGGTGATCAAGCCCTACCTGGCGCGCATGACGCGCAGTGAACTCAACTGCATGATGACCGGCGGATTCGCCACCATCGCGGGCGGCGTGATGGCGGTCTACTCGGGCGTCCTCAAGATCCCCGCCGGCCACCTGATTACCGCCAGCGTCATGAGCGCACCCGCCGCGCTGCTGATCTCCAAGGTGATGCTCCCCGAAACCGAAGTGAGCGAAACCGCCGCGGGCGCTTCCGCCAAGATCGAGCGGGAAACCATCAACGGCATTGACGCCATCTGCGTCGGCGCAAGCGAGGGGATGAAACTGGCGATCAACGTGGCGGCCATGCTCATCGCCTTCACCGCCATCGTCGCCGCCGTCAATTGGATGCTCGGGCACTTGGTCCATCCGCTCGGATGGAATACTCAGCAACCACTGCAACAGACGCTGGGATACCTCAATGCGCCGTTTGCCTGGATGATCGGAGTTCCGTGGAAGGACTGCTATATCGCGGGCCAGATCCTCGGGGAGCGCATCGCCCTGAACGAAATGTTTGGGTACATCAGCCTGAACAACGCCAAGGCAACGATTGATCCGCGCACCTACGACTTGATCAGCTATGCGCTCTGCGGGTTTGCCAACCTGGGGAGCGTCGCCATCCAGATCGGCGGCATTGGTGCGCTGCTGCCGTCACGACGCGCCGACTTGGCCCGGCTCGGGCTGCGGGCAATGATCGGCGGCTTGCTGGCCTGCTACATGACGGCCTGCATTGCCGGCATCCTGCTCTAATGCTCCGCTTCGGCACCGGAGTCCCGCGTCAGGAGCCCGTTGTCGGCACCGTCTTCCGACGTACGATCCACTCGCGCATGCGGGTCTCAAGCAGATCCAGCGGAATGGCGCCGCGCGACAGCAGCTCGTCGTGGAAGGCCCGCAGATCGAACTTCGGGCCCAGTTCCGCGGTCGCAAGCGTGCGGAGTTCGCGGATTTTTAACTGACCGATTTTGTACGCCAGGGCCTGTCCCGGCCACACGATGTAACGGTCGATCTCGACCACGATGTCGTGCTCAGATTTGCCCGCGTTGTCCTTGAAGAACTGGATCGCCTGCTCCCGGCTCCAGCCCAGCGCGTGCATGCCGGTATCCACAACCAACCGGATCGAACGCCACATCTCGTAGGTCAGCTGACCGAACTTGCTGTACGGATCCTGATAAAATCCCATTTCCTCGCCAAGGCTCTCCGAATACAGGCCCCAGCCCTCGACGAAGGCGGTAGTCTCGGCGTGCTTCTGGAACTCCGGCACAGCCTCCAGTTCTTGCGCGAGCGCGATTTGAAGATGATGTCCCGGGACCGCCTCATGCAGCGTCAACGCCTCCATCTCCCATTTCGGACGTGAGTTCAACTGGTAGGTGTTGGCAAAAAAGGTGCCCGGCCGCCCGAACGATCCCGCACCCGGCTGATAGTAGGCGGTGGTCTGCGACCGCTCGGAATAACTCGGAACCGGAGCAACCCCGTAAGGCAGCCGAGGCAGCTTGCCAAACAGCCGTGGGAGCTGCTCATCCGCGCGCTTGGCGACGTCGCGATAGCCGGCCAGGAGCTCGCTGGACCGAGTGTAAAAGAATCCGGGATCGGTCCGAAGGTGGGTGAAAAACGCCGGCAGCTCACCCTGGAATCCGGTTTGCTTCCGGATGGTCTCCATTTCCGCTCGAATGCGACGCACCTCGCGCAATCCAATTTCGTGAATCTGCCGCGGCGTGAGGTCGGTCGTGGTGAAGTGCCGAACCCGGTTTGCGTACCAAGCCTCGCCATCCGGGAGCGCGGTGCAGGCAATGTTGGTGCGGGCGCTGGGCAGGTATTCAGTGGTTAGGAAACGTTCCAGTTCGCGATACTTTGGGTAGATCACGTTGGTGATTGCCGCCAGCGCCCGACCGCGAATCTCTTCGGCCTCGGCAGCCGGAATCGAAGGGGGCAGGTCTTGAAAGGAACGAAAGAACGCGCTCTGCCTGGGATCTTGTGTCAGCAGAGCGGCCACCTGTCCGGGCACATCGCGAAGCGTCACACGGGGCGGCGTGATCCCGTGCGCCAACCCATCCTTCAGCAGGCTCACCGTCTGATCGGCCAGGGTCGCCACCGCCTCAAGTCGGGCCACACGGTCGTCAAAATTCGACGCACGCGTGGACTCCATTTGCATC
>JANXMD010000284.1 GCA_025354845.1 Verrucomicrobiota bacterium
CGATGGCGATGGGGCCGGCGGTGCCGCCCTTGGTGTCGAACCAGAAGTAGTCCAGCTCGGTGCCGAGGTGGAACTTATCGGTGACCGCCCAACCGCCGAGCAGCGACGCGACGTTGATGCCGCTGTCCGGGCCGCCTTCGCGTCCGGTCGAACCCACGAGGTTCACCCAAGTGGTCGCCGAAGGCTTGAGGCCGATGGAAGCCATCACCGTCTTCGCCTGGTTGTTGTCCACCGGGCCGGCGTAGAGGCCGTTTTGCACCCGAACCTTGGCATCGAGCCAGTCGGTGAAGGTGTAGCCGAGCTGCACGCCCGCCGCGGGACCGTTGCCGGTATAGAACCACTGGTAGCCCTGAGAGAAGTTGTCGTTGGCGGCACCACCGTCGCCCGACTCGTAGTTGAGCAGCGAGATGAGTTCGCCGACCTTGATGTTCAAGCCCGTGCCGACCGGCGCGTTGAGTTCCACGTAGGCCTCGCGAAGGCTGCTGAATCCGGTGATGCCGGAGCCGGAGTTCACGATCGGCGCATCCTGACCAAAGATGAGCGAAACCCGGTAGCCTGCGCTCCAATTGTCACCGCTCGCCTCAGCGGGCGGGCTGGCGAGGGTCAGCTTGACCTTGTTCAGCGAGAAGTTGCCCGACTTGCGGTTCCACAGATATCCCGGCGAGGTCTGTCCCGGGGGCGTGCTGGTATCGTAGAAATAGGACCCAGTAACAAAGCCCTCAATCTTGGTTCCGGCGACCTTCGTAAGCAGCGGATTGTGGACCTTGGAGTCGTCGGCGAGGATGCCCTCGGCCTTGGCCACAGTCTCAAGCGCATCGAGGCGCTTCTTCAGGTCCTTGTTCTCCTGCTCCAGCTTGTCGAGCTTGCCAGCATCATCCGCACGCAGGGAAAGCGTGGCGGACGGGGCAAACGCGACACCCAGGGTAAGACCCAGGGCGGCGAGCTGACGACGGCGTTTGGACGAGTTCGGTGTGGGATGGTTCATCGTACTAGTGTGTGGAGTCTGTCGGTTCGACAGCGAAGGCTCATCTCTCGACGACCCCGGCCCCGGTCAGGGAAACCATCGAGTCGCCAAGAAGATCGCCGTACTGCCGTGCCACTCGAAAGCACCAGATCTGCCAAATCGCCGGTTCCCGCAGAGGACATACCAGCGTTTCATTTGTGGAATTCATGAACTGGATTCATGAATGACACTTCACGAGGCATGAACGCTCGCCCCGGCTCCGTGGACCTTCTAGATTCCCTAGGGAAATCAGTGCCGAGTTAAGGTCGCATAAGTCGGGCTGAGGCGGAGCCGGCTCGAGATTCTCCGACGGGGATGTCACTTTTCAGCCGTCGTGAACACAATTGCGCAGCGAACTGGAGGGGCGGCGGCGTCCTGATTAAACGAGCTTCGGGTGAGCGGGAGACATGAAGGCAGACTGGGGAAGATTCCGGCGGGCACAGAGCTCCCAAACTCCCTGATCTCCCTGAAGGATCGCCCCTGTGGACGACGTGACGATTTCGCCTTCCCCTTCACGCCGTCGGCTGAAGGAACTCGAACGACCCGATCAAACTCCAAACATGGACCGAACGTACTCGCGGCTGCGTTGGTGATTCGCCACGGCGTCGCGGGTGATCCGAGTGCCGCCTTCCAGCGCCAGCTCCACGGTGTAGAACTGCGGCAGTTGATGCTCGGTTGCGAAGTCCGCTATGGCGCGGTAATCGATATCCCCCGAATCGAGATCCTCCCACCAGATGCGCTCGCGGCTCTGACGCAAATGCCACGACACCACCCGGGATCCGTACCGCCGGAGGCATTCCAGGGGCTGGATGCCGCCGCGAAATACCCAATGGACGTCGTAGCAGAAGCCCACCTGAGTCCCGGGACATTGCGTGAAGTTGGAGTGAAACTCCTTCGCCCCGTTGCGCAGCTCGGGCGTGTGGTGATGAATGCCGAGCTTGATGCCACCCGAGGCGAGCTCCTCACCGAGGTCGCGCAGGGCGTCGGCTTGGATGGCGAGCTCCGGGTCGGTCTTGTCCCGGCCGATCGGGTCGGGATTGAAGTTCACGATGCCGAATCCGGCCTTCGCCGCCTCTCGCGCCGCGCGGCCAATCCGCTCAACGGTCTCGGTCGCCTTCCCCAGGACGTGCACCGCACCGCCGGTGTAAAAGCTCACCGGCTTCAGTCCCGCCTTGGACATGCGCTCCGCGAGGCGAGCGTTGTTGTCCGGGTTCACCACATCGAGCGTCGCTTCGGCGTAGTCGTATCCCAAACCGCGCAGTGCCCGAAAGGTTTCGTCGAGATGTTCCGACAGTTTTTTCCCACTGCGATCGTAATACTGCCCCCACCCGTAGAGCTGCGATCCCACCAGCGGGGGCACCAGATGCGGTGGGACGTAGGTGTCCTTTTTCTTCGTCGAATCCGACTTCGCGTCGGCATCCTTCGACGATGTGGGTTCTGCTCCCTGAAGGGCCACGGCCCCGAGCAACGCGGCACCGGAACGGGACAAAAAGCAACGGCGGTTCATGCGCGAGCGTGTTCCCGCGCCGTTCCCGCTGGCAAGCTTGGCCTACCCGGACAGGTCAGCGTCGAAGTGCGCTCAAGGCGGCCTGAAAATCGTCGGGAAGAGGCGCCTCGAAATCGCGCCAGGCGCCTGTCCGCGGGTGAGTGAATCCCAGCGTTCGCGCATGCAACATCTGGCGGGTAGCCTTGAAGCCGGTTTGTTCCAGAAGACGCGCATTCTGGCGCACGCCGTAGGTAGCGTCGCCGACCAGCGGAAACCCAAGGTGCTGAAAATGCACGCGGATCTGATGGGTCCGTCCGGTATGCAGGACGGCTTCGACATAGGACGCCTGTTGGAGCGCCTCAAGCCGACGGAAGGAGGTCAACGCCGACCGGCCCTTCCCCGGAGTCGTGACCGCCATGCGCTTGCGATGGGACGGATGACGCGCAATCGCCGCTCGGACCTCACCCACGGACGGCTGCAAATCGCCACAGAGGATGGCGTGATAGACCTTTTCCACCGTCCGCGCGGCGAACTGATCCTGAAGCGCGCGGTGGGTTTCGTCGTTCTTCGCCACCACCAGGCAGCCGCTGGTTTCAAGATCCAGCCGATGCACGATGCCAGGCCGCTCCACGCCGCCAATCCCGCTGAGACTTCCCTTGCAGTGATGCAGTAGGGCGTTCACCAGCGTGCCGTCGGCATGGCCATGCGCCGGATGCACCACGATATCCGGTGATTTATTGATCACCAAGAGGTCCTCATCCTCGTGGATCACCTGCAGGAGAATGTCCTGAGGCTCGACCCCGGCGGGCCGGGGCTTGGGCCACGCGATCTCCACGCGATCTCCGGAGCGAGGACGATGCGACCCCTTGGGAACCGTCCCGTTGACGCGGATGCATCCCTCCGCCAGCAGGCGCTGCATTTCGACTCGCGACCGTTCCGGAAACCGGGTCTGCAAAAACCGGTCGTACCGGACCGCCGGCACCGGTGCTTCCACGATGAACACTTCGGAGTCCATGGCCGTATCAGCGAGCCTTTCGAACTGGCCGCTTCTCCAGCGGAAGTTTGCCTTCGGTGGAAACAACCATGTTGGTCCCCGGCACCCAGGGAACCTCGTGTCCGTCGAGGTACAGCGTGCGCGGCACCATCTCCAGGAGGTGTCCAAACACATCGATCGCCACCGTACCTGGGAAGAACGTCACGTCCACAAACGGGGTCGGACCGTAGGGCAGTGCATTGGTGTTCGGTGTGTTGAAGATGCGGGTGTACGGATCGTTGGTAAACCGCGCCGGCGCCACCTCGCCCGGGAAACGCAAAGTGACCTCATTGGTTCCAAGGACGCGGTGATGCGCAATGCGCACCCACGGCTCTCCGCTGGCCGACTTGCCCTCGATGACCACCCAGGGGCCACCCCGCTGGCGCACCGCCGCGCAGCCGCCGTAGAGCGTGACGTAGAGGAACATCGTGGCGATGAAAAGCACCCCGAAGTTTCGTACTGCCTTGCTTCCTTCTTCGTTCAAGATGGGTGGAGGCTAACACCGGACCAGACGGGCCGCGAGTCCGGATGAAGCCGCGTCAAGCTTGGCGCGGACGTCGGGCGTCCAGTTCCTGGAGGACCTGGCACAACGCCTCAATTCGGGGGAGAACGGCCCCAGCCCGCTTGGCCTGCTGGAGCGGCTCGAGGAACAAACTCTCCAACTCCAGCGGCGACCCGCGCTCGAAGTCCACCAAGGTTGACGCCCGGTAGATTCCCATCAAGCGAGTGCGATCGATCTCAGCCTGCGCGTAGGCGGAATCGATCGGGAAACCGAGTCGCCGAGCCGCATCGATCACTTCCAGCATGACCTCGGATACCAACTCACGCCACGCAGGATCGGCGAGCAGAAGATCGGTGGTCTGGCATGGCTGCAAGGGCTGGGACGGATCCACCCTGCCCGAAACCACCGCCTCGTATCCCGCCACCGACGCGACGCCCAGGCCGTTGAACGCGATGTTCCAAACCAGCTTGAGCCAGTGGGCGAGCCCGAGATCCTCGGCGAGATCACACGGGACCCCGGCGCCCCGCAATGCGACGGCAATGCGTTGTGTTCGCTCCGAGGGCGGTCGTTGAAACTCTCCCATCAGGATGCGTGCGCCGTTGATATGCCGAATCACGCCGGGCGCAATCCGGTTCAGCGAAACAAAGCATAAGCCGCCCATCACCTGCTGCGGCCGGACGATCTCCGACAGCAGTTCCTCGTTGCCGAGGCCGTTTTGAAGCGTGAGCACGGCAGTGGCGGCATTCACCAACGGCGGAATCCAATCGCGGAGACGCGAATTGGCGGTGGTTTTGAGCCCGACGACGATCAGATCCACCGGTCCAATCTCTTCTGGCACGCGTGCCGCAACCGGTCTGGCGGCAAACGTCTCGCCGGGCTGGTCGCTCACCACTCGGATCCCCCGTCGTGCCACCACGTCGAAATCCGAACGCAGCAGGAAATGAGTCTCGTGTCCGGCCAGACACAGCCGCGCGCCGTAGTAGCTGCCGAGGGCACCGCAACCAACGATGGCAATTTTCATGAGAAAAACAAAAGCCGGAGAGCCTTGGTTTGCCGAGTGGTACTGCAGGGCGACACAGGCGCCGGAAAAGAAAAACGGCATCCTGGAGTGCAGGATGCCGTTTTCGGAGAAAGGCGATTACTTCGCGCCGAGGATCGCGTCCTTCGCAGCCTTGGCCACGCGGAACTTCACGACCTTCTTCGCAGGAATCTTGATCTCGGCGCCAGTCGCCGGATTGCGG
>JANXMD010000300.1 GCA_025354845.1 Verrucomicrobiota bacterium
TCACCTTCGGCGACACCAAGACCAGCCGGACCGCTGCGGTCATGGCCACCGGCAATTACTTTTCCGTGTTGGGAGCGACGCCCGCGCTCGGGCGCATGTGGAGATCGGAGGAATGTGATGCGCCGGGGGCGAGTCCGGTCGCGGTGCTCAGCCATGGATTCTGGATGCGCCAGGTTGGTGGGGATACCGGGATCATCGGACGCACGGTTTTCCTAAACCGTCGTTCATTCACAGTCATTGGCGTTACTGCACGGGGTTTTCAAGGGACCGAGGTGCAGGCACCCGACCTGTGGGTGCCCCTGCTGCTGCGCACCCAGCTGGTCCCGGAGGAGCCAACGCGGTTAAAGGATCGGAATGTCAGCTTTCTCCAGGCTGTGGGTCGTCTGAGGCCTGGGGTTTCGCTGACGGAGGCCCGTCAGGAGTTGGGAACCATCGCCCTCCAGTCGGACACCGATGCCGCGATCACCGAGTTTGCCCGCCGCAAAACCCAGGTGGAGGTTAAGACTGCGGCCTATTTCAATAGTCCCGAGGACATGCGCCAGGGGCTGCCCGTTGCGATGGTCATCATGGTCGCGGTTGGTCTGATTCTCGTCGTGGTCTGCGCCAATGTCTCGAATCTTCTGTTGGCGCGGGCCTCGATCCGGCGTCGTGAGATCGGAGTGCGGCTGGCCCTGGGCGCCGGTCGCGCTCGGCTGATCCTCCAGCTGCTCACGGAGAGTCTGGTACTGGCTGGTATCGCTGGGACCCTCGGCTTGGGTATCGCATTCTGGATCCCTCAGTTGCTATTCCTCGCGCTGCCGGCGGAGAACTCACCGATTCTGGATCTTACCCCGAATCTCGCAATCCTGGCCTATTGCTTGGGTGTTTCTCTGGTTGCGGCGCTCTGCGTCGGCCTGTTTCCAGCGCTTCATTCGACGCGGCTCGATCTCGCTTCCTTGCTCTCGACACAGGGACCTCTCCTCGGTCAGCGCATTGGAGGATCTCGACTACGCAGTATTCTGGTGGTCACACAGGTGGCGGTGTCCCTGGTGTTACTGGTCAGCGCTGGCTTGCTCGTGCGTGGGTTGCAGCGGGCAATGTCCACAGACTTGGGTTTCGAGCGGAAGAATCTGTTTGTCGTGTCCCTGGACGCCGAGGCGAGCGGCTACGACGCCAACCGGCAAAATGCCTTCTATGTAGAGCTTCAGGAGCGGCTGCGCGGAGTGCCTGGTGTGAAGTCGGTAGCGCTGGCAGATCTCGCGCCTTTCTACGGTGCTTCCTCCACGACCGTTCGTTTGGACCGCACCAGCCCGGATGGTGCCCGGGACCCAATGGCGAACTTCAACACCGTGACACCCGACTTTTTTGAAACGATCGGCATCGGAATCGTTCAGGGCCGGCAATTCACAGCATCGGACGCCAGTCGGGGCAAAACTATCGCGGTCATTAGCCAGGCCATGGCCGGCCGTTTCTGGCCGGGTGAGAGCGCCGTGGAAAAGCGCTTCTTCAACGGTGGCTCCGAGGCAGTGGAGGTGGTCGGGGTCGCTCGGGATGTGAGCACCGTGTTGCCCGGCGTGATGGATGGTCCGTTCTTTTATCTGGGTGCCTTCGCTGCCGAGGAGTCGGGGCACGAACTCGTTGTGCGCGGCGATGCGTTGCGACCGCTTTCTCCCCAGGCGCTGCGAGAGCTCGCGGGATCGCTCGATCCCGGGGCTACGGTTGCCGTCAAAACCCTGGAGGACAACGTAGCCAGACGGGTGCTTCCCGCGCGGCTTGCGTCGATGGCAGCCGGTGCGCTCGGCCTGCTCGCGCTGAGCCTGGTGGCACTCGGTGTTTATGGGGTCATGGCCTATGTGGTGAGCCAACGCACGCGTGAGATCGGCGTGCGAATCGCCCTGGGAGCGAAATCGTGGACCATCCAGCGTCAGATGATAAGCGAAGGCACTCGGACCGTCGCCATCGGTATCGCTCTCGGACTCTTGCTCGCTGCGCTCGCTGGCCGGGTGCTGCGAAGCGTCATCTTTGGATTGGGTTCATTGGATCCCGTGACGTTTCTGGGAGTTCCGTTGCTGCTGCTGGTGATCGCCGTCCTGGCGTGCTGGATTCCTTCCCGCCGCGCAGCTCGGATCGATCCCATGGAGGCACTGCGTCATGAATGACCTCCGCTTCGCGCTACGCCAGTTGCTAAAGAACCCCGGCTTCACCGCGGTGGCTGTGCTCACGTTGGCGCTTGGAATAGGATCCAACACCGCCATTTTTAGCCTCGTCTATGGCGTCTTGTTCCGACCGTTGCCGTACCGCGATCCGGAACAGCTCGTGCGAATCTTCCAAAGCAGCCCGGACCAGCCCAGGTTTCCGATGTCGGCTGGCGCCTTTCAAGATTTCCGGGAACGCAATACGACGCTGTCCGGACTGGCTCTCTACACACGGCAGGATTTGGAGCTTTCCAAGGACGACCAGGCCGAGTTGCTCGGCGCACTGCGCGTCACGTCCGGCTTTTTCGAAGTGTTGAGAGTGCGTCCCATGCTGGGCCGCGAATTTCTTCGAGACGATGAGGTGCCCGGCCATCATCACGTAGTGATCCTCAGTCACGGTCTTTGGAAACGCCGGTTCGACAGTGATCCGGGAATCATCGGCAAATCGGTCCGATTGACGGGCGAATCCTTTACCGTGGTCGGGGTGATGCCGGCGGGTGTGCAGCATGTGGGCGGCGACTACCGGTCGTTTCCCCATGGCGAAACCGTGGACTTCTGGTGGCCCGTCACCCTGCGCCCCCAGGATGAGCGGGGGTCTCATTTCATGAACGCGATCGCACGGTTGAAGCCGAGCGTTCCGCTGGCGCAGGCGCATGCCGAGTTCAATCAGCTCGCCGAAGGAATGGCACGGCAATTTCCGGACACGGACCAGAGCTTTCGCATTGCCATCCGGTCACTTCACGAGGAGATCGTGGGCCAGTCCCGTACCACGCTGCTGCTCCTGTTTGGCACCGTCTTGCTGGTGCTGCTAATCGCCTGTGCAAACGTTGCGAACCTCCTCCTCGCCCGATCGGCCGCGCGTGAGCGGGAGATGGCCGTGCGCGCTGCGGTGGGTGCCGGCCGCTGGCGTATCGTTCGGCAGTTGCTCACGGAGAGCGCGCTGCTGGCGGTCATCAGCTGTTTCGCGGGAATCCTGCTCGCGCAGTCGGCCCTGATCGCCCTGGTCCGGTTGGCCCCCGACCCTCTGCCGCGTTTGCAGGCCGTGCAACTTGAAGGACATGTCCTGCTGTTCACTCTCGGCCTGACCCTGGTGACGGGCGTGCTCTTTGGTCTGGCCCCAGCGTGGAAGGCCGGACGCGCCAACCTCAACGGGCTCCTCAAAGACGGCGGTCGCGTCGGAACGGGTCGAAGACAGTTGCGTCTTCGGGACACGCTGGTGGCGGCGGAGGTGGCCCTCGCGCTCATGCTCCTCGTTGGCACCGGCCTGCTGGTCCGCAGCTTCTGGCGATTGCAGCAGACCGCCCCCGGCTTCAATCCCGAGCGCGTACTGACCGCCATTGTTTCGTTGCCGTACACCGGCTACGACAGTCCGGCCGACCGGGGCCGCTTCCTGCAGCAGTTGCTCGACCGAATCGCCGCGCTTTCCGGAGTCGAATCCGTGGGGCTCACTTCGGATCTGCCGTGGATCCGGCTATGATGAGAACAACCTCCTGCACCTCGAGGGCAAGACCTTTCCGCCCAACGAAGGGGCGGCCGGACGATATCACTTCGTATCTTCGGACTATTTCCGAACCGTCGGCGTGCCGCTTGTTAGCGGGCGCTTTTTTGACGCGTCTGACCGCCTGACACGCCGCGCGTACTGCTGGTCAACCATGCGCTGGCCGCGCGCTATTGGCCGGGTGAAAGCGCGGTGGGCAAGCGGGTCGCCTTCCACGATTCCCCGAAGGAATCGGATTGGCGAACCATTGTGGGAATCGTCGGCGACGTGAAGGATCGCCCCGAATCAATTGCCGCGGTGCCGGCCTTCTACATTTCAGTGGCCCAATCTCCACAGCGCCAGGTCACTTTGGCCCTTCGGACGCGC
>JANXMD010000337.1 GCA_025354845.1 Verrucomicrobiota bacterium
GTGGAGTTCCGCCGCGAGTGAGATCCGATCGGCAAGCGCGCCAGGCAGCGTGACGCGGAGCGATTCAATTGGGTCCATTTCGTCGGTCGTCACTTCCGGGCGTTCCAGTTCGAACTCAGCTCCCAAGTGGGTGACGAGGCATTGATGCAGGCGTTCGAATCCGACCGGTTTCGCGATGAAGTCGACGCATCCCGCGGCCAATGCCTCATCCCGATGCCGGGCCAGTGCCGAGGCGGTGTGGGCGATGATCTTCGGTCGTCCGTATTCGGGATCCGACCCCAGCTGGCGGGCGGTTTCGTTTCCGTCGATTCCTGGAAGCACCAGATCCAAGAACACGACGTTGAACCGGTGCTCCCGAGCGAGTTGGAGTGCCTCCTCGCCGTCGGCTGCCGTCCACACCCGGCACCCGAGTGCGGTCAGCATGCCCCCGAGCACTTTTCGATTTTCCGCGTGATCATCGACCACCAGCGCAGTGATTTCGCGCCCAGGCATCAAGCGCACGGCCGAAGGTGGGTTCGTTGCAGGAACGCGATCGACGGGCTCCAGTGGAATGATGAAGTGAAAGCGCGAGCCGGCCCCGCGTTCTGAATCCACCTGCAGGCGACCCCCGAGCAATTCCACCTGGCGTTCCGCGATGGCCAGCCCGAGTCCGGTGCCGCCGTGGTTGCGGGCGCCAGATCCCTGGTGAAACGGGCGAAAAATGTCGGCCTGCTCGGATTCCGGAATCCCAAGTCCCGTATCGATCACTTCGAACTGCCACGTTTGGTTCGGTCCGGGGCGCATGCCGAGGTAAACGCGGCCCCGATCGGTGAACTTGACCGCGTTTCCCACGAGATTGATCAGCACCTGCCGGAGCTTTCCTTCGTCGCCCCGGACCTGGATCCGTCCGCCGGCATCGGGGTCGATCCGAAAGCGGATGCCCTTGGCGGCACACAACGGCAGAAAAGTGGTCGCCAGATCGCGCCCCAGCGCGGAAAGGTCGAACTCGACCGGGTTTAGTTCCATCCGGCCGGCTTCGATCTTGGACAGGTCGAGGATCTCGTTGAGGAGTCCGAGCAAATGATGGCCGCTCGCGATGATCCCGCGAATCGAATCCTGCTGCTCCGGCGCCAATCGGGGATCGCGGCGGATGAGCTGGGAATACCCCAGGATCGCGTTCAGGGGCGTGCGAATCTCGTGACTCATACTCGCGAGAAAATCCGACTTCGCGGCATTGGCCGCTGCTGCTGCGGCCTCGGCACGTTGGCGGATCTGGATTTCCTCCTGCAGGGCCTCATTGGCGGCGGCAACCTGAGCAGTGCGATGCCAGCTCCCCGCCAGGTACGCCGCGGCGAGAAGGGTCGCCGCGATCCCACCCATCAGGGCGACCCGGGATTGAAGGTGGGACTGGGTCGTGGTGAACGAGCCGTTCGGCGCGAAGACCACGGTCCAGCGCCGACCCGCCACTTCCAACGAGGTCTCCGAGTCCCTGCCTGGGTTCGCGCCCCCCACGGCCCGGCATTCAAAGAGCTGCTCACCGTCGCGGGATTGATCGTGAAGCGACGCCTCGATTCCGCGGCTGTGCAAGGCCTCAAACACGCGGCCCACCAAGTCGGCAACCCGAAACACGGCCACCGCGTATCCCGCGAGCTGGCGCCGCCGGGCTTCGACGCCCTCCGGAGACCGACCGTTGTACACCGGTTGAAGCACGAGGAGTCCAGGGCCTGCGGCCGCCTCCTGCGCGAGGTGGAGGGGGGCGGTGGCGACGGGAAGTCCGGTGTCGCGAGCCTTCTCCAATGAGGCGCGCCGATGGGGGTCGGAGTCCAAATCGTAGCCCAAGGCCAGGGCGTTTCGCTCCAGCGGTTCGATGAACAGCACCGGCACGTATTCGTCGCGCGTCCCCGCGTTGACGAAGCGGCCGTCCAACGTGCGCTCGCGGAACCGGAACTCGGGAAAACCGTCGGCGACCGCACCGGCCTCCACCGATGGCCGCGCGGATGCGGTGACGCGTGGATTCCAGGACAAGGCGAGGATTTCCGGCTGCCGTCCGAGCGCCTGTCGGACGAATTGCGTGAAGGGGGCCCGCTCAATTCCGCCGGATGCCGTGTGAAGCGCCGCAATCGAATGCAGCACCTCGAGGGACCGAAGCACGCTGACCTGAAGATTCTCGACCTGCTCGCGCGTGACTTCCTCTGCGCGCTTGGCCAGCTCCCGTTCTTCCCAGCCGCGGATCACCCGAAACAGCAGACACGTCGCCAGGAGTCCCACGCTGAGCACGAGGAGAACCCAGGGGAACGCGAACCGGCGGATTGGAATGATGGGAATCCGGGTCAACCCTTTGGATTGTCAGCACAAGGCATGCCGCAGGCCGACCCAGGCGGGCGTGGCGTGTCCTCGGGTTTCGCCTCGTTTCCGGCTGGCGAACTCTGTGCAGGCTGTTCAATCCCGGTCATCTGCGGCCGGGAATCCGCAGGGCGCGCGTCACCGCGATCCCGGACGGGTCGTCAGCTGCGAGCGGACCAGTTCACACAACTCCAGCACCAGGCGATCCTTGGTGCCGTAGTACACGCACTGGCCCTCCTTGCGGCGTTCCAGGATCCCGGAGGCCGCCAGTAGGGCGAGATGCTTGGAGACGTTCGCCTGCGTGGAGCCGGTGGCGGCCACGATGTCCGTCACGGTGCGGGGTTCGTGGCAGACCGCCTGCAGGATCTTCAACCGCATCGGTTCCCCAAGCATCTTAAACCGACCGGCCAGGTACTCCAGTTCCTCCGCCGACAGCGGCCGGGTTGATTTGCGGGTTGACATATAACCGAATAGTTATATGATCATGCCATGAAACAAAGACAGGAGCAACGGGAAATGAAGATTAGGCCGGGCGAGCTTCGGGGTCGGCTCCTGGCGGGCAAGCGCTGCGAGATGCTGGATGTCAGGACGCCGGGCGAGTTTTCGGACGGCCACGTCGGCGGCGCCCTCAATGTGCCATTGGATGAGCTGGATCCCGCCTCCGTTCGAAAGCTGGATGGCGATGGAGAGGCTCCCTTGTATGTCCTTTGCCAGTTTGGCGGACGGGCGGCGCGCGCGATCCAACGTCTGCAGGAAGCGGGTGTGTCCGGGTGTGTGCTCGTGGAAGGGGGAATGCAGGCCTGGGTGGAGGCGGGATTCCCGGTGGAGCAGGGGAACGTCCGGGTAATTCCCCTGATTCGACAGGTGCAACTGGTCATTGGCCTTGTTTCCGGGACCGGCTCGCTGCTCGCGCTGACGGTAAATCCCTGGTTTGCCGTTCTTCCCCTGATCACCGGCGCTGGACTGTTGGTGGCCGGGCTTACCGGGACCTGTGGCCTGGCGTTGCTGCTGGCGAAGATGCCCTGGAATCGTTCGGGTACCGCCTCCCGGGTTTCCGAAACCGGCACACCTGGTGGGAACCCTTCCAACCCGGTCGTCTGCGGCATCCATCCCAATCCCAAACTCTGAAGTATGAATCCCTCAAAACGAATCTTGGTGGTGGGTGGCGTCGCCGGCGGCGCCTCGGCGGCGGCACGGGCGCGTCGTGTGGATGAACTCGCGGAGATCCACGTCTTTGAACGCGGGCCGTACATCTCCTTCGCCAACTGTGGGCTTCCTTATTTCATCGCCGGGGAGATCACCAACCGGTCGCAGTTGGTGGTAATGACGCCGGAACGTTTCTGGGAACGGTCCCGAGTGCAGGCGCATGTCGGGCACGAGGTGTTGTCCATCGACCGTACACGCCAGGTGATCGTGGTTCGCGGGCCGGATTTAGTGGAGCGTGAGGAGCGCTACGAGAAACTCATCCTCAGCCAGGGCGCCAAGCCGATCGTCCCGGCGCTGCCCGGGGCCGGGCTGCCCCATGTCTTCACGTTGAGGGATATTCCCGACATGGATCGCATCGTGACCTACCTCGACGTGAATCGTCCCAAGCGCGCCGTGGTGATCGGCGGTGGCTTCATTGGATTGGAAATGGCCGAGGCCTTCCACCGACGCGGGCTGCATGTGACGGTGGTGGAACTCTCCCCGACGCTCCTGCCGCTGCTCGACGGAGATCTTGCCCGCGAGCTGCAGGAAAAAATCCGCAGCCAGTCTTTTGAGTTCCGCACCGGGATCGGCGTGACGGCGATTGATGCCAATCGGGTGATGTTGGGAGATGGATCATCGATTGAGGCGGATCTGGTGCTGCTGAGCGTCGGCGTGAAGGCCGAAGTGGAGCTGGCCCGGGCTGCGGGGCTTGAGATCGGCGTCACCGGAGGCGTGAAGACCAATGGGCGGATGGAATCCTCCGATCCCAATATCTATGCCGTTGGGGACGCGGCGGAGACGACGCATGCGCTGACCGGCGCCCGGGTGCGCATCGCACTCGCGGGTCCGGCGAACCGACAGGGACGCGTGGCTGGCGCCAATGCTGCGGGCGGGCATCAGAACTATCGCGGAGCTATGGGCACCTCGATTGTCCGCGTGCTGGACCAGACCGTGGGGCTCACCGGCCTCAACAGCGTGCAGGCGCAGAAGGCGGGATTCAGTTTCTTCACCTCGGTCACTCGGGACTCCAGTCACGCGCACTACTATCCTGGCGCCACTCCAGTGGTGCTCAAACTCCTCGTGGAAGAAGGGACGGGGCGCATCCTTGGCGCGCAGGCCACCGGACGGCAGGGGATCGACAAGCGGATCGACGTCCTCGCCACCGCCATTGCTGGCGGCATGACGGTCGATGACCTGGAATCGCTCGACCTGGCCTATGCGCCGCCGTTTGGTTCAGCGAATGATCCGGTCAATGTGGCAGGCTTCGTGGCCAGGCATGTAGTGCGCGGGGATGTTCCGTCGGTTTCGCCGGAGACCTGGAAGCCGTCCGGCGAACTGCTGCTCGACGTGCGGGACCTCGACGAAATCGCCGAAACGCGCACCCTGGGAGAGGCGGTCTCCATTCCGCTCGGCCAACTGCGGGATCGTCTGGAGGAGCTGCCACGCGATCGGCAGATCGTCACCTATTGCCAGAAGGGACAGCGCGGGTATCTGGCGGCGTGTCTGCTTCGCGGACGAGGTTTTGAACACGTGGCCAACTTGCGCGGAGGGTTCCTGCAGGCCCGGTTTAACGGACTGTGATCGGGACGAGCCTGGCACAGTGTTTGCACCGCGCCATTGCCACAACGCGGCGCCTCGGGGATGGTTCGGATCCAGCCCATCCATGAAGCCGATCTTCGGCGCTCTCGCGCTATCCCTACTTGCTCTTTCGACCGCTTTCCACGCCGCGGGAGGTGAACTCCGGCGTGATGGCGACCACGCAGACTTTGTTCGCGATGGGAAAACGGTGTTCACCTACAACCTGCGTCCACCACCCAACTCGGGCCTGCCCGTCGAGGCGGGAAGTTACTTCCATCCGCTCCGGACGCCGTCCGGCGTGGTGGTGACCGATTTCGTTCCCAGCGATCACCGGCATCATCGCGGGTTGTTTCTGGCCTGGGTGGAGACGCACGGAGCCAAGGATGGGGATTTCTGGGGCTGGGGCGCATTGGCGCCAATCAAGGACCGCCGAATCGTGAACCGCTCGCTCGAATCGCGTCGCGACGGCTTTCGGGCGCGGAATGACTGGGTGGCGGACGATCAAGTCATCCTGGAGGAGACGCTCACCACGGCCACCCGCCTGGTCCATGGGGTGACCGTGTTGGATCTGGATTACCGGTTCGTGCCCAGGGCGGACACCACGTTATCCCGCGTGGCCTTCAGCGGCTTTTGCCTGCGGGTTCGCAAGGATGGGGATCTACGCTTTCTTGATGCCTCTGGCCTAGTGACCCGCCCCAATCCGGTGTACAACAAGCCGGAGACCGACTGGCCCGATGCCCGGTGGTACGCGGCGGAGCAGACTCTTTCCGACGGTAAACAGATTGGCGCGGCGGTGTTCACGCATCCTTCGAATCCTCCCACCTTGTGGCACAATCATCGCGAGGTGCGGATGATCAATCCCTGCATCGTGGCGACAGGGCCTGTGACCCTGCGGAAGGGCCACGAGCTTCGGCTCCGGTATCGCGTGGCCACGTTCGATGGACCTGCGCCGGTTGCCGTCCTCAACGAGCTAGCCGGTGACTGGAAATGAACCGGGATCGAATCAGCGCGCACCTGTGGCTTGGGGTTCTGTCGGGGTTCCTGGGCTGCAACCTCGTCTTGATTGCGATGGCCGGGAAGCTGGTGGCAAAGGAGGTCGTGGTTCCCCAAATGGTTGCCGGCTGGCGGATGGAACTGATGCTGGCGTCGCCGCGTCTCAACCATCCCAGCGTGGTGTGTTCTGCGCCCGACGGCCGGGTATTCGTGGCGGAGGATCCGATGGACATCCAACCGGAGGTGCCCGCGGAGGCGACTTCGGGGCGCATTCTCTGCCTCCATCCCGACGGGCACCTGACTGTCTTCGCGGAGGCGCTGCACGCGGTGTTTGGCATGCAGTACCTCGAGGGAAACCTCTACGTGTTGCACAATCCGAAGTTTTCCCGCTTCACCGACGACCATGGGGTGGGCCGCAATCGGATGGAGTTGATCCAGCAGACGACACCGAGGCCCTGGGCGCTCGATTGGAACGACCACGTTCCGGCAAACTTCCGGCTGGGGATGGACGGGTATTTCTACGTCGCCGTTGGTGATAAGGGACTCTACGGCACGGTGGGACGGGACGGATCGAAGGTTACCCTCCACGGCGGCGGCATCCTGCGGCTGCGTCCCGATGGCACCCGGCTGGAAGTGGTCTCCAGCGGTGTTCGCAACATCATGGACGTCGCGCTCAACGCTTTCGACGACCGGTTCACCTACGACAACACCGACGAGCATGACTGGATGGGGCGGCTCACCCACATGGTCGATCGGGGTTTTTATGGGTATCCGCACGACTTCATTCCGCGGCGACCCTACACGCTCTGGATGATGCACGACTTCGGGGGTGGCGCGGCAACGGGGATCGAGTGCGACAACGGCTCGGCGCTCCCCGCTGAATTCCACGGCAACCTGTTCCTGGGCGACTTTGGCAAACGCCAGATTCTGCGGGTGCAGATCGAACGCGCCGGCGCGACCTATCGCATGGTCCACCATCAGGAATTGTTCGTGAATCCCCCTGAATCCTTTCGTCCCGTGGGCATCGCCTGGTCCGCGGATGAGCGCAGTCTGTGGATTTGCGACTGGGCACATCGCGACACCAAGGAAGCAGTGCAGGCCGGCCGGCTCTGGCGTGCAACCCGCGACGACGCGAAGGTCGTCTCGTTTCCCGCGTGGTATGTGCCGGCAGCCAGCGGACTGCCGTTTGACGCCACGGACGAACAGCTCGCCGCCGCCCTTAGGCATCCTTCCCGGTGCGTTCGACTCACGGCGGAGCGACGACTGACCGAGCGTCGTGGCACCGCGGTGCATCGTCGCGTGGTCCGCGTGGCCGAGGATTCGACGGCTCCGGAGACGGCGCGCGTGCACGCGCTCTGGGCGCTTGCGGGGATCTCGCCCTCGATGGCAAAGGCCCTGGCGGAGCGTTGGGTGATCGGAGCGTCGGTTCCGCTGGAAGGCCGCCTTCAAGCCGCGCGGATCCTGGCGGAATTCGGTGACGACAGCTCGCGATTGGTCCTGGAAAAGGTGGTGGCCAGGCCTCGGGAGCCGGCTGCGCTTCGGTTTCATGTGGCCACGGCGCTGGGACGCCTGCATGGACCCCATTCGGTGACCGCGCTCCAGAATGCCTTGGAGCAAGAGGATGCGTTCTCCCGCTTCGCCGCGTTCACCGCGCTCCGCGAGATTGGACGCCACAACTCCATGGCGTGGGAGTCGATTGTGGCCGGACTTGGAGATCCGCGCGAACCGGTGCGTCAAGGTACCGCCTTCGGTCTGCGGGAGACCTGGGATCCGGGGCTGACCGGGGCCCTGTTGACGCTTCTGAATCGGTCGCCGGACCTTGCGGTTCGCCTGCGGGCGCTCGAATTGATGGTCGCAATGGCACGCCAGCCGCCGGCATGGGATGGAGGTTGGTGGGCCTATCATCCCGCGCTCTCTCCGGCGCCGGAGGCATCCGTAGATTGGGCCGGAACGTCACCGATCCTCACCCGCCTGATGGGTGCGCTCGAGGATCCCTCAGCGGAACTGCGTCGTGCAGCGATCGAAGGACTGCGTGAAGTGAACGAGTCCTCCGCGACGCCCGCGATCTTGCGTCGGCTGGCGCGTGAGACGGATTTGGAAGTGCGCCGCAGCGCAGCCCGGGCCTTGGGAAAGTTCCAGAGACCCGAAGCGAGTGCTTGGCTCATGGCCCAGATTGAGTCGGTCGATTCCGCACCGGAATTAGTTCGAGACGCAATCGCGGCGGCGGTTGAGTTGGGTGGCAAGGAGGCGATACGTCCCCTTGAACGACTCGCTGGTGTGCCGGGTCCCGCGCGCGTCGTCGCTGTGTCTGCGCTGGGGACGCTGAAGGCGGAAGCCTCTGTGTCGGTGCTGGCCGGGGCGGCCACCGCTGACGATTCGACGGTGCGTGCGGCTGCAATTCGTGCTCTCGGCAACGTGCGGGGTCTGGCGGCGTTGGAGGTGTTGGTCCGCCTTTCGAGATCGGTCCCGGAGGTGGAGCGACTCTGGGTGGTCCAGGCTCTCGGGGCACTCCAGATGCCGGAAGCGGTTCCGCAGTTGCTGGCGCTGTGGCGGGAGCGGGCGACCCGTGACGCGGCGCTTGACGCGCTTACGTTGCGCGGTGATCCGCGGGCTGTGGAGGCCTATATCGAAGGGCTCGGGCAGGTAAATCCGACCGTTCGCGAGCGGTCCCGCAAGGCGCTTCGTGGGGTTCGCGACGAGTCGCTTCAGGCAGTGGAATCACGCGTCGCCGGCTTGCCGGCCCGCGTGGTGCTGGAATTGCGCGAGGTCTATCGGGGGCATGCGCGGGCGACCAACGGGGTAGTGTTCACCCGAAAGGTCGAAGTGGCGACGCCCGACGAGTACGCGCGGTTTGCCATGGAGCATCCGGGGGATCCCGTGGCGGGACAACGAGTGTTCTGGGATGCGGCTGGTGTGGCGTGCATCCGGTGTCACGCGGTCGCCGGACAGGGGAGCACGCTCGGTCCCGACATGACGGCCATCGGGGCGCAATTCGGCCGGCGCGAACTGATTGAGAATGTCCTCTATCCCAGTCGCTCGGTGCGCGAGGGGTATCAGCAGGTCCTGATTGAAACCAAAGACGGAGAGTCCTTGGGCGGGATCGTGCGCTCGGAGACTGCGGAGGCGGTGACGCTCGTGGACGCATTGGGGCAGCTGCATCCGGTTGCCAAGTCGACCATCGCACATCGGGAGAACAGCTTGTTGTCCCTGATGCCGGACGGACTGCAGGCCGGACTTTCGATGGAACAATTCGCCGATCTCATCGGGTTTTTGGAATCGCGGCGAGCGGATCCGCGAACCTCGGTGACGACTGTGGCTCCCGCAGGATGGGCGCCGCTCCTGGCAGGGGCTTCAGGGGGCGTGCCGAACGGGTGGGTGGAGCTGCCCGCTGGAACCAAGCGTGTCGATGGGTCGATGCTCCAGCGGGGGCGACCGGCCGAACATTGGACGCTCGGGGAGGGGATTCTCGAGCACGACGGACTCACCGGAGATCTCTGGACCACGCGCGACTTTGGCGAGTTGGAGCTGTCTCTGGAATGGCGATGGACCGGCCCGTTCACCTGGGAGGAGTTCCCGCTGATCAATGCCGACGGCCTCGAAGCCGGTCCCGACGGGCGCGCGGCCACCGCGCGGGTCCTCGATGCGGGCGACAGCGGCGTCCTGCTGCGTGGTCTCTACAAGGCGCAGGCCAACCTGTTCTGCTATCCGGTGGGCAGTGGAGAATTCTGGGAATACCGCACGGATTCGACGTCCACGCCGTCCCAGCGACGGGCCTTCACGCCCCGACGCAATGCGGATCGCCCCCTGGGGGATTGGAACGAAATGAGAATCCGCCTGCAGGGGAATCAAGTCAGCGTGCAGCTGAACGGCGAGGAGGTCATCCACGAGGCGGAATTGCCTGGGCTGCCTGCGCGGGGGCCGATCGGACTCCAGCACGAGCACGGTCGCCTGCAGTTCCGTAACCTTTTCCTCCGCGAGCTGCCACCGCGCTAGGTGCGCTGCTTCAGGGCTGATCTCGGTTGGGCAGCGCGAGAATGCGGTGATTCTCACTGTCGCCCACCAGCAGGGTCCCATCGGCCTCCAGGAAGACTCCGTGGGGACGTTTCAGGCAGGCCTGGGCCGGATCGCTTGGGAAGCCCGATCCAGCCGCCCCGTTGCCGATCACGGTGTCCAAGGTTGCAGTGCTCGGACGGTAACGTCGAATGGCGTGATTCTCGGTGTCCGCGATATACACGGTGCCATCGTGGGCCACGGTCAAACCCTTGGGACCGTTCATCTGCGCCTCCTTGGCGCGACCTCCTGCCATGCCCCGTCGACCATTCCCTGCGAGGAGATGGATGGTTTGGGTTGCCCGTTCCAAACGGAAGAGTTGATTGCCCTCGCGGGTGACGAGAAGGAGGTTGCCTCCAACGTCGAAGTCGATGGACCGCGGGCCGCTGAGCGGAGTCCCGGAGATCGGAGCACCGTCGGGAGTGGTTCCGGATTTCCCGGTGCCGGCAAAGGTGGTGAGGATCCCTGTTTTGGAATCCACACGACGCAACACGTGATTGCCGATATCGGCGATGAACAGATCCCCGTCCGGATTGAACTGGATGCTGATTGGTCCATTGAATCGCGCCTTCGTCGCCGGGCCGCCGTCTCCGGAATAGCCCTGCTCTCCGGTGCCGGCGTAGGTGCTTACCTTGTCGGTTTTCACGTCATACCGACGGATGGCGTTGTTGCTGGTGTCGGCGATGTACAGGTTTCCGGAGGGGTCGAAGCGCAGTTCGTGAGGATTGTGGAGTTGGGCTTCCGGTCCCGTCCGCCCGTCTCCGGCGTAGCCCGGGCTGCCGGTTCCGACGACGGTGCGGATGATTCCGTCGGG
>JANXMD010000371.1 GCA_025354845.1 Verrucomicrobiota bacterium
CTGGAGTGCGGCAGTCCTCTGCCGCTCTTCCTTGGAACGACGGGGAAAGGGGCTGCCTCCGTTGGATCCGCGAACGATGCTCGATGTGTCGGTACGCGCGGGTCGCGAGCGAGAGCGCGAGAGGACTCGCGCACTCCAGGACGCAGTCGCGCGACACAACGCGGGGTGGTGAACCAGCGTTCAAAAGTCGTCCCCCGCACGGCGGACGCTGGTCGTCCTGGAGTGCGGCAGTCCTCTGCCGCTCTTCCTTGGAACGATGCGGAAAGGGGCCGCTGCGGTTTGATCTGCGAACGATACGCGGTGTGTCGGTACGCGGTGTGTCGGTACGCGCGGGTCGCGAGCGAGAGCGCGAGAGGACTCGCGCACTCCAGGACGCCGTCGCGCGACACGACGCAGGGTGATGAACCGGCGTTCAAAAGTCGTCCCCCGCACGGCCGACGCTCGTCGTCCTGGAGTGCGGCAGTCCCCTGCCGCTCTGCCTTGGAACGATGCGGAAAGGGGCCGCTGCGGTTTGATCTGCGAACGATACGCGATGTGTCGGTACGCGCGGGTCGCGAGCGAGAGCGCGAGAGGACTCGCGCACTCCAGGACGCAGTCGCGAGTGGCACCGTCAGTGGGCGCCGGGCAACACTCGGACCTCAATCCGGGATCCGTTCGGGCCTCCCAAAAACACTCGCTGCGTGGCCTTCTTGAAATCCGCCTCGGTGGCGGTCGGGATGTTCACAAAGGTCTGCGGGTTGCGGTCAACCAGCGGAAACCAGCTGCTTTGCACGTGGACCATCAGCCGGTGTCCACGCCGAAAGGTGTGGAAGATGTCAGGCACGGCGAAGGCCACAGGTGTCCGCTTCCCGGGTTCGAACGGCTCGGGCTTCTCGAAGCTGTTTCGGAAGCGTCCACGGATCACGTCACCACGAACCAACTCCTGATAGCCGCCCATGCGAACGGATGTCGGGTTCGGCACTGGATCCGGATAGTCGTTCGGGAAGACATCCACCACCTTGACCACCCAGTCGGAGTCAGTGCCGGTGGTCGACACCTCCAACGCGGCGCGCAACGGGCCGGCGAGGGTGAGATCCTCCTCGAGCGGCGGGGTCTGATAAACGAGCACGTCAGTACGGCTCGAGACGAAGCGCTGGTCGTGGACCGGGTAGGAGCGGGGATAGCCGGTCTGCAATTCCAGGGTATACGGAACCGGCTTGCTCGGGTCGCTGACGTACTCGTCCGCCGAGTCGCCCCCGTTGGCCGGCTCGAAGCCAAGGCCGCCGGAGGGCTGCAAATACAGGGATTTTGCCACCGATTCCCGCGGCGGCCAGGCATCAAAGTGACGCCAGCGATCGGTGCCGGTCTCATAAACCGTGGCCTTGGAGGCCGGCGCGTTGGTATCGCCCTTCAGATAACGCCGGAAGAACGGGAGCTCGAGTGTCTCCCGAAAATACTCGGCCGTCTTCGCGTGAAACGACACCACGCCCAAATGATCCCCCGTGCCTCCGCCCCATTGCCCGTGCGACCACGGCCCCATGACCAACAGGTTCGTTGTCCCGGGATTGAGCTTCTCCACCCACGCGTGCGTCTGCAGGGGACCGAACAGATCTTCCGCATCATACCAGCCTCCCACCGTCATCACCGCGCAGTGCACGTTCTTCAGATGCGGCCGGATGTTGCGCGCCTGCCACCACGCATCGTAGGTGGGATGCTGAAGAAACTCGTTCCAGATGGGTGCGGCACCCTTGAAATAGTTGCGATCCGCATTGGCCAGCGGACCCATGCGCAGGAAGAACTCGTAGGTGTCCTCGGTGCCGTAGAAGAAGTTCTTCAACTCCTCGTGCAGGGGATCCTTCAGCTTCTGGTCCATCCAGTAGAAAAAGCCAAAGTTCTGGGTCAGGAAGAAGGCTCCGTTGTGGTGGATGTCGTCGCCCATGAACCAGTCGGAAATCGGAGCCTGGGGGGACGCGGCCTTCAGCGCCGGATGACTGTCGATCATGCCCATCGAGGTGTAGAAGCCGGGATACGAGATCCCGAACATGCCTACCTTGCCGTTGTTTCCGGGCACGTGCTTCACCAGCCAGTCGATGGTGTCCCAGGTGTCGCTACTCTCGTCGATATCCTTGGGTCCCTGTTTGTTTGGATTGAAGGGGCGCACGTGGACGTACTCTCCCTCGGAACCGAAGCGGCCGCGGACATCCTGCGTGACCAGGATAAACCGGTCCTTGGCCAGCGCCTCAAACGAACCTCCGGGCTTGGTGAAATTGTCGGAACCATAGGGCTTGAGCGCATAGGGCGTGCGCGTCAGGACGATGGGGTAGTTCGTCGAGTCGTCCTTGGGCACGTACACGCGCGTGAAGAGTCGGACGCCATCCCGCATCGCGATGCGATGCTCGTATTTCACATAGTGCTCGGCCATCCAGGCAACCGTGTCGGTGACCGGCTTGTCCTCGACCTGCATCGATTCCGAACCGCCGATGTAGGACGGCCGGGCGTGAAGCAGGGCGAATCCACCGGCGCCCATCAGCGCGGCGGCGAGGATGAGAAAATGCACGCTTCGCAAAACGATTCCGGCCCGGGTCCGAGTCATGGGCGAAAGCATGCGCGTCCGGGGTCCGCAGTCCAGTCCCCGATCGGGGTGATCACGCGAAAATACCAATACCACACACCATCCGCTGGATGGCGGCAGCTCTCACCGTTCGGAAGCCACTTGAAGAGAAACCGGCTCCCCTTCTCCACGACGTTGCTGGAACGGGGCACTGTGGACCACCGCTTCAATCAGCGCGGAAAAGCGATTCCCCCGGCCTTCCATCGAGCGGACGATCCCCGCGACGGTGGGTTTGTCGTAATACTCCAGACCGCGGCCCGTCGCGTAGGTCAGCATCTTCTCCGCGAGACAGCGCAGGAAGTCGGCGCGATGCGTGGTGACGATGAGGCGGTTCAGGTCGCGGTGGTCGGCAAATTTTTCGCCGGTCGCCAGCTCGCCGGAGGGCTCCACGGGATCGGTACCGTCACGTTCGCGGAACGACCCCACCGCGTCGAAGTGTTCAAATGCGAATCCGATGGGATCCATGCGATCGTGGCAGCTGGCACACATCGCATTTTCGCGGTGCTTCTCCATGCGGTGTCGCAGAGTGCCAACGAGTTTCTCACCCGCTTCCAATGGTGGAACATTGGGCGGTGGCGGCGGTGGCGGCGTGGCGAGGATGTTTTCCAAAACCCATTTCCCGCGCTTCACCGGGGAGGTGCGCGTGGCGGTGGACGTGATGGTCAGAATGCTACCCTGCGTGAGCAACCCCTGGCGAGCCGTACCCGCGAGCGAAGTCTTTCGAAACTCCGGCCCCACCACCCCAGGGAGTCCATAGTGCTGGGCCAAGCGTTCGTTGACGAAGGTGTAGTCGGCCGTGAGAAAATCCATCACTGGACGATCTTCGCGCAGGACGTACTGGAAAAAGTTTTCGGTCTCGGTGCGCATGTCGTCGCGCAGCGCCGCGGAGAACCCGGGGAACTTGTCGCCATCCGGGTCCGCAAGTGGAAGGAGGCGCAACTGCAACCACTGGCCAGCAAAGTTCTCGGTGAACGCACGGGCCTTGGGATCCTTGAGCATCCGACGCAACTGCGCATCGAGAGTGCGTCGGAGCTTGCCGGCATCAGCGAGGGTCGAGAGTTCGTCATCCGGCATCGAACTCCACAAGAAATACGACAGCCGCGACGCGAGGGCGTGCTCGTCGATATTGTAGGTGATCGCCGGATTGTTCGGCTCGGGCTGCAATTCGCCCCGGAAGAGAAAGTGCGGCGACACCAGGACTGCGGTGAGCGCCTGCTTTACCGAGGAGACAAACTCATCACCGGCCGAACGCGCGCCGGTGTACAGCGTCATCAGTCGATTGACCTCCGCCGGCGTGACCGGACGGCGCCAAGCCCGACGGGTGAACCGCGACAGAATCTCACGCGCCGCGGCAGGTTCCTGATCCACCGTTGCCGGCATCCGCGAAAAGATTCGGCGGTGACTCTCGGGCAGCGGGACTTCGACTCCTAAGGGACCGCTCACCTCCAGCGAGTGGCAGAAGAGGTTCCGTTCTTTAGGATCCACCCTTTCGCGGATGGGCTTCCCATTGGCCTTGCGACTGGGAACCACCACCCACTTCGCCGCCTGATAAAAATGATTCAGGAACGACACCGACAGCCGATGCCGGCCGGGCTGCGCCATTTTGAGTTCGGCGGTGTACACCTCCGGCGCGCTCGTCGTCCCCTTCACCTCGAACCGCTGCACTTCCTGACCATCGATCAACACCGCCATGCGGACCGGATCGTCGCCAGCCCGCTGCTGATGCGCTCGGACTTTGATGGAATAGGTACCGGCCACCGGAAAGGAATTTTCCACCCAGAGTTCCCCGGCCGAAGCCAGGCCACGGATGGGGCCATTGTCGATGCCGCCCTCCATCTCCCGCGGACCGAACCGGCGCATCGGAGTGGTCCGGGGGCCATCCACAATCGCCTCGTCCATCACCCGCTCGGCGGCACGGAGGTACTTCTCCAGCAGCATTGGCGGGAGTGAAAGCACGTCGCCAATGTTGTCGAAGCCGTAGCCGACGTCATCGGGCGGAAAATCCTCTGCGGGCTTGAAATCGACCCCGACCAGATCGTGGACGGTGTTGTTGTACTCCGTCCGATTGAGGCGGTGCAGAGTCACGCGGCCCGGGTCCGGATGATCGGGATCCACGGGAAAGAGGGTCCGCTCGATCCATCCGGTCACCTGGATGCGTTCCTTCGCCGTGGGCTGGGACTTCTTCTTTTTCGGGGGCATTTCGCCCGACTCGATATTGTTGAGCACCCGTTCCCAGGTACGGCGATCGTTCACCACCGCGGTCACGTTGGTGAAGGCATCCAGAGCCAGCCCGCCCTTGGTCGCGCCGTCTCCGTGACAGTCCCAACAATACCGGTTCAACAGCGGCAACACCTGCGCGTGCAGATCGCGTTCCGAGCGGACGAAATCCACCCGAAGGCCGGCGCGGGACTTGACCTTGGTACTCCCTGCGGTCGAGCCGCCCCGCTGCGAGGCAACACATCCCGCCGCCACCACTGCGGCGGCCAGCAACCCTCCGAGAATCGTGGTGTGGCGCATTTGAACAACTATGGACGAAACCGGGGGCGGTCGTATTGCGAAAAAGATTCGGAAAAACGGCGTCGAAATCCATTAGGGGCGTTGATGAATCCGGTAAAACAACCGCGCCCCCTCCACTGGAACCAGGCACCCGGTTTCGGGTTCCTGACCCGACAGGGTTCGAAGCACGAACCACGGACCGACGGGATCGGAAGCGGTTTCAAGATCGTAACTCACGCCGGAACGCCCCGGCCAGCTGACGCGCAGGCGTCCGTCTGCCTGGAGCCCGAGCTCAAGTTCCAGCGGTAGGTCATTCACCGCGGGATCGGTGCCAATCAATTGTTCCACCGCATTGTTGCGACCGTCGCCGTCCGGATCGTCCTGTGGCCCCCACTTCAGGGAACCAAAAGCTCGAAGCTCCCAGCGGTCATCAAGTCCGTCGGCATCGACATCGACGATGGGCACGCCCGACAAGGTGAGCACCACTGAATCCACTGAGCCCGTCGAACCCGGCGCTTCATCGGAAACCGCCAGCGTCCAAGTGCCCACGCTCGACTCGCCAAGTTGGTGCGACGAACCCAAGGTCCAACTTGCGGGGACGGCGCTGGTGGCGGCACCGGGTCGTTGCAGCACACTGAGCGTCCCGGCGGGTGAGCGAAGGGTGACCCGGAGGTCCTGCATGCGCGGATGTTGCCAGCGGAGGGTCACGCCCACCTTTTCCAGCAACAACGTGTTGGTGACTGAAAACGTCCAAACCGCGGATCGGAGCACTCCCTGCGCCCGCACGCCGCCGGGTGACGCCATGGCGGACTTGAGGGACTCCCCCGCCGCGTGTCCCACTTGAACTGCGGGAATCCGCACAAAGGTCGTATCGCGCAGAATCCCGCGGGTGTCGGTTCCATTTGGCGCGCTGACGACGGCGAAAGCCGCGCCTGCGGAGGCCGCGGAGTCGATCGCCGAGGCCGCCGATCCCGTTACGCCGGAAATGAGAACGGCGAAGGAACCCGCGAGCGGGGTCGGAGTCGGGAGCGCCCCGGAATTGTAGAGCGGCAGCTCCGAGGTCGGCTGATCCACGTGCAGCCCCACCGACCCGGCGGCACCAAAATCACCGCCACCCGAGGTCAGGACACGGAGTCCATCGTCGGGGATCGGTTGCGAAACCAGGTTGGTGACCCTCATCTCGACGGCGGCCGACCGTGGCATCCACACCCTCGCAAGCCGTACCGCCGCACCGGCATCCGGGATGCCATAGCCGACGTTGGGACTCACGCGCAGCCCGGCGCCATTGGTCGTCAACGCGGGATCCGCGAGGTCCAGGTGACGCGCCGACAGGGCGATCACCTGTTGCACATCGCGCCATCCCAAGTCCGGTCGCAGCGACAACACCAGCGCGGCAATCCCCGCCACCTGAGGTGCGGAGGCCGAGGTTCCCTCAAATCCGGAAGCACCGGAGGCGTAGTTCCAAAGATCGGGAAACTGCGCATTGAATGTGGTGTTGGCCCCGCGCGACCCGGTGCGATCGGTGGTGAACAGTCCCGGTGATGCGACATCGGCGGGATCG
>JANXMD010000396.1 GCA_025354845.1 Verrucomicrobiota bacterium
CTTCATCAAATCGTCGACCGCAAAGCCTTCGCGGAGGAATTCAGGATTGCTGACCACATCAAACTCGATGCCCTTACGGCAATAGCGCTTGATGGTCTCCGCCACCTTCTCACCGGTTTTCACCGGAACGGTGCTTTTGTCGACGATGATCCGGTACCCGTCGAGGGCGCCGGCGATTTCGCGGGCGACACCTTCGATGAAGCTCATGTCCACGGAGCCGTCTGGCTGGGGGGGGGTCGGGACGGCGATAAAGATGACCTGCGACCGGGCGATCCCCTCTGCGGTCGACTGGGTGAAGGAAAGTCGACCGGCTGCGACGTTCTTCCGGACCACCTCCTCCAGCCCCGGTTCGTAGATGGGAATGCCGCCGCCTTGGAGCAGCTTGACTTTGGCGGCATCGGCATCGACGCAAACGACCGTGTGCCCCACTTCGGCGAAGCAGGCTCCGGTAACCAAACCTACGTATCCTGTTCCAATAATGGCGATCGTCATGGCAGAAAAAGGACCTCAAGACCCACAATCGAAATCCACGAAGGCACGCTGCCTTCGTTCACGAATTCACGGTTTTCCGACTCCCGCTTACTTTGCCGGTGCCGCCGGCGCCTTCACCGCATTGGTGGCGGCCGATTTGTCGAGTTCCGGATGCTTTTGCAGCAGCTTCGATTTGGCTTGGAAGGCGGACTGCATCGCGAAGCCACCCGATGGATCCTTGGCCACCTCCTCATAAAGCGCGAGCGCTTGATCAAACTGTCCGGCCAGCTCGTGCAACCGGGCCTTGGATAGACGGGCACGCTGCCCAACCGCATCGCCCCCGAAAGCCGTAATCACGCGTTGATAGGCGGTAATGGCGTCCTGGTTCTTCCCTTCGGCGCTGAGGCTTCCAGCAACTCCCAGCAGGGCGGTACCAACCGTCGGGCTGTTTGGAAATTCGGAGGCGACTCCCTCGAAAAGTGCCCGGGCTTCGGCATACTTGCCCTCGGTGTAGAGCTGGCCGGCCCCGAGTAGCTTGGCACGCTCGGCGGCGCGGGTTCCTGGGTGGCTGCGAGCAACCTCCACATACGCCGTGCTGGTCACGTTGGTGGAGTTTGCAATCGTCAGCAGGGCACGGTTGGCCTCGGCTTCAGCGGCGTCGCGGCGGTCACGGATGAAAATTCCGGATACCACCGCCACCACCACCACCACCAGCAGGATGGATAGACGCTTTTTGTTGACCTCAAACCAAGTGAGGAAATCGAACTCCGGGCCCTGGGTTTCAGGCATTTCCGGGGTCGCGGTGGGACTGGGCAGACTCATAATTTGGAGGCCGGATCTTTCGGCGCAACCGCCAAAAAACAAGCCTCATTTGTAGGAAATCCGGTGGGCCGTTGGCCGGCAGGAGTTCGAAATGCCTCGGCCGGAGCGACGAATGGGAGGGACCACCACGCTTCTCAGAAGTGGGATTCCGGTCATTTCGCGCGAACCCGGAAGAATCGGATACGCTCCGACGAGGCGGGCACGGTGACCGCCACGTCGGTGTCCATACCACCGCCGTTGGACGTCAAAATCTCCTGCCAGGTCGCGCCCAACGCCGAGACCGCTTCAATGGCGTGAGCTCGCCCCTTTTCGCCACGGAAGAGAATCTTGAAATCACTTCCAGTCAGCTGAAGTACGGCCGTCGGAGGGACAGAGACCTTGGTGCGCACCGTAAGGGTCTGGGTAGCCTGCGCGGCCTGAAAGATGGCACTTCCCGCTTGTCTTGCGGTGATTACGACGGATCCCGCGGCAACCGGAGTCAGCTGATCCCCGGCAATCGTCGCAGCGGGGCCGCTGGACGTGTAGACGATGGGTAATCCCGAGGTGGTGGACGCCGCAAGTTTGATCGCAGGGTCACCCTCTGTGACACTCGGTAGGGCGCCGAAGGTGACGGTCTGAGCAGCTTTGGATACCGTGAAAGAGCGGCTGACGGTCGTGGCGGGGAGAAAATTGGAGTCGCCTGCTTGCGTGGCGTTGACGATGACCGCGCCCACTCCGGAGTTCTGGAGTGAAAGCGTTGCCCCGGCGACCTGGGCGGGTCCGGAAGCCACGCTAAAGGACACCGGAAGCTTGCTGGAGGCGGTCGCGGTCAGGGCAATCCCGGTGGTTTTCCAGGCGGTGTCGGCAATGGCGGCAAACGAGATGGTCTGGGCTCCCTTGGCCACCAAGATGGGATCCCTGGTTTCGGTAACGGGGTCGTAAAGCAGGGTTCCAGCCTGCGTGGCGGTCAGTTTTCCCGTGCCTGCGGAGACCACGGTGATCGTGTTTCCCGAGACCGAGAGAGCCGAAGTTACCGGCGCTGAAAGCGTCACTGGGAGCCCGGAGGAGGCAGTAACCTTCAGCAGGAAAGGGGCATCGCCGAAGGTGAGGACAGGAACGTTAGCCCACGTCAGTTTTTGCGCCGCCTTCTTGACGGTCAGTGTGGTGATGGCGTCGGCGGGTTGGAATTCCGAAGAACCCGATTGGGTGGCGCTCAGCATCACGTCACCAACCCAAGTGGCAGTCAAAGTAGACCCCGAGAGGGTTGCAGGGCCCGAGCTCACTTTGACCACGACCTTTAAACCGCTGCTCGCCGTCACATTGAGGAGTGCCGATTCCC
>JANXMD010000400.1 GCA_025354845.1 Verrucomicrobiota bacterium
AGAAGGCGTCCCGCAAGTCGCTTCTCGGCACCACCCAGGAACACGGCCTGATGGAAGGCCGTCCGGTGATCCGCGAGGCCAATCTCGCGGAGTACCAGTCCAAGCCGGATTTCGCCAAGCACATGGACCTGGATGCGCACCTGCCGCATTACGTCCCGTATAACGAAGACGGAAGCGTCAAGAACATCTATCAGCACCCCTACAAGCAGAACCCGGAGACCATGTCTCAGGTTCACCAGTGGGGAATGACGGTGGACTTGGCCTCGTGCGTGGGCTGCTCCGCGTGTGTGATTGCCTGTCAGGCGGAGAATAACATTCCCATCGTCGGCAAAGACCAGGTGGTTCGCGGCCGCGAAATGCACTGGATGCGCATCGACCGCTACTACAGCCACGATGCCGACCTCGAGGTCACCCAGGAGCACGTCTCCGCGGATCCGCAGATGGCGGTGCAGCCGATGTTCTGCCAGCACTGCGAAGCCGCACCGTGCGAAAGCGTCTGTCCCGCCAACGCGACCGTGCACGACGAAGAGGGCTTGAACGTGATGGCCTACAACCGCTGCATTGGCACGCGGTACTGCGCCAACAACTGCCCGTTCAAGGTTCGCCGATTCAACTTCTTCGACTACAACAAGCGCGAGACCGATTACGCCAAGTCGCAGGACCAGTTCTTCTTCAACACCGGGAACCTGTACAAAGGACCGTTGGCTGAGGATCGCAACACCTCGCCGCAGTGGGAGATCGTGAAGCTGGTCAAGAACCCGGACGTTTCGGTCCGCATGCGTGGTGTCATGGAGAAGTGCACGTTCTGCGTGCAGCGTCTCGAGCAGGCCAAGATCGCCCAGAAGGGCATCGCCCGCGACAGCGCGAACGTCCGCGTGCCGGACGGTGGCGTGAAGACGGCGTGCCAGCAGGCCTGTCCGGCCGAGGCCATCGTCTTTGGCAATCTGCTCGATCCCGAGAGCGCGGTGTCGAAGCTCAAGCGCGATCCGCGGAACTACACCGTGCTCGGCTTCCTCGACATCCGTCCCCGCGTCACCTACCTGGCCCGCATTCGCAACCCGAATCCGGCCATGCCCGATGCGAAGGAAAAGCCCGATTCCCTGCGCGACTACAAGCGCTTCCGTGACGAAGACCCCTTCACCGATGAATCCGGCCATGGAAAAGAAGGTCATCATGCCGCGGTTGCTACCGCGCCCAAAGGAGACGCCTAATGGCTAAAGCAGCCTCCATTTCCGCCGCCGGTATTCCGGCGCAGCACGCCCACGACTCGCACGGGACGCATGCGGCCCCACCGAAGATCGTCGCCGCCGATCCGCCAAAAGAACTTCAGCGTGAACCGCTGGTGCTCAACGGGCATTCGTTCGGTTGGATCACCGACGCCATCGCCGGCATTTGCGAAGGCAGGATGCCCGTCTGGTGGTGGCCCGCGTTCATCATTTCCGCGGGTGTCATGAGCATGATGGCCGCGCTGGTGGCCTACCTCATCTCCACCGGTGTCGGTGTCTGGGGTCTGAACAATCCCGCCTTCTGGGCCTGGGATATCACCAACTTCGTTTTCTGGATCGGCATCGGCCACGCCGGAACGCTCATTTCTGCGGTGCTCTTTCTGCTCCGGCAGAAGTGGCGGACCTCGATCAATCGCGCGGCCGAGGCGATGACCCTCTTCGCCGTGGCGTGCGCCGGCATCTTCCCGGTGGTGCACACCGGTCGCGTGTGGTTCGCCCTGATGCCCGGCTACCTCATTCCGTCTCCGAACGCCAACTACATCTGGCCGCAGTTCCGCTCGCCGCTGCTCTGGGACGTGTTCGCGGTCTCAACCTACGGCACTGTCTCGCTGCTGTTCTGGTACATCGGCCTCATTCCCGACCTCGCCACCCTGCGCGATCGTGCGAAGAACAAGGTTCGTGGTTTCTTCTACGGACTGTTCGCCCTCGGTTGGACCGGGTCGAACCGCCACTGGAGCAATTACGAGAAGGCGTACATGATCTTCGCCGGCATCAGCACCCCGCTGGTGTTGTCCGTGCACTCGATCGTGTCGTTCGACTTCGCCGTGTCGCAGGTCCCCGGATGGCACACGACCATCTTCCCGCCTTACTTCGTCGCCGGCGCGATCTTCTCCGGTGTCGGCATGGTGCTGACCCTGATGATCCCGATGCGCACGCTGTTCAAGCTCGAGGACATCATCACCACCCGACACGTGGAACTGATGTGCAAGGTCATCCTCGCGACCGGTTCCATCGTCGGCTACGCCTACGGCATGGAGTTCTTCATCGCCTGGTACGGCGGCAGTCCCTACGAGCTCTACGCCTTCAAGAACCGCGCCTTCGGTCCCTACTGGTGGGCGTACTGGACGATGATCTCCTGCAACGTGATCAGTCCGCACCTGTTCTGGTTCAAGGCCCTCCGGACCAACATGGTGTTCGTCTGGATCGTCTCATGTTTCGTCAATGTCGGCATGTGGTTCGAGCGCTTCGTGATCATTGTCACCTCGCTGCACCGCGATTACCTGCCGGCGAGCTGGGGCTACTTCACTCCGACCTGGGTCGACGTGTTCACCTTTGTGGGCAGCTTCGGCCTGTTCATGACCCTGTTCCTGCTGTTCATTCGCTTCCTGCCGGCAATCGCCATTTCTGAAGTGAAGGGCGTAACTCCGCAGGCGGACCCGCACCATCCGCTGGGTGGCGCGAAGGGAGGACATCACTGATGAGCGCAACCGCTAAACCCTACGGCATCCTGGCCCGCTTCGACACGGCGGCCGACATCTTCGAGGCGGCCCTCCGCGTTCGGGATGCCGGCTACCGAAAGTGGGACGTGCACACCCCGTTCCCCATCCACGGCATGGATGAGGCGATGGGTCTTGAAGAGTCGAAGGTGGGCTATTTCACCTTTTGTGGCGGTGTGACCGGCTTCTTCAGCGGCATGACCATGATCTGGTACATGAACAAGTTCGACTACGGTCTGGTGGTCGGCGGCAAGCCGCTGTTCACCCCGTTGTACGCCTTCCCGGTGAGCTACGAACTGACCATTCTTCTCAGCGCCTTTGCGACGCTGGGCGGCATGCTGCTTCTGAACCGCCTGCCCAAGCTCTACAATCCGCTGTTCCGCAGCGAAATCTTCAAACGCGCCTCGAACGACCGGTTTTTCATCTGCATCGAGGCTGCCGATCCCAAGTTTGCCGAGGCCCGCGCCCTGCTCGAGGCGTCGGGAGCGTCGGCTATTGAACTCGTGGAGGACTGATGCGCTACTTTCTCACCCTCTTTGTCCTCGCCGTGATCGGCGTGGTGTCAGTCCTCGGATTCCGGGGCGGCAAGTCCCGCCAACCGCCGCGAATGGCGGAGATCTTCCCGGACCTAAACATCCAGCCGAAGCTCCGCCCGCAGACGGTCACCCGTTTTGAAGGGTTTGCCGATGGTGCCTCGTCCCGTCCGTTCCCGGTCGGCACGGTCGCCCAGTCGATCGGCTTCAATAACAACACCGCCTGGGAAGACACGCCGTTCAACACCGGTCGTGATGCCAAGGGCTTCGTGGAGGTCAATCCAGTTCCCGTCACCGCCGATCTCCTCAAACGCGGTCAGGAACGCTACAACATTTACTGCCAGCCCTGTCATGGTGCGCAAGGGGACGCGAATGGCGGCATCGTGAAGAAGCTGGGCGCTGCCACCGTGGCAAACCTTCAGGATCCCCGCATCATCAAGCTGAACGACGGCGAAATCTTCAACACCGTCAGCTACGGGAAGACCACCATGATGGGCTATGCCGGCCAGGTGCCGGTGTCGGATCGTTGGGCGATCATCGCCTACGTTCGCGCCCTCCAACTGAGCCGCCTGGGCGTCAAGGACGATGTCCCTGCTCCGGTTCTTGAGAAGTTGAAATAAGGCACCGGCCATGAACCTTTCCCCCTTCATCAAACGGATCTTCGCCCTGCTGGCCTGTGCCGGTCTGGTGACCTTCGGCGCCCTGCGCCTGGTTGCCGCCGAGCATGCTGAGCCCGCCGCGGCGCCGCACGCCGCCGCCGAAACCCACACCGCTGCCGCCGCCGCCGAACAGGGCGAGGCGCACGCCGAGGGCGGCCACGGTCACGGAGCCAACGCGGTTGAGGTCACCTTGCTCAGCCAGTTCCTCTACAGCTATCTCACGGCCTACATGTTCTGCCTGAGCATCGTGGTCGGAGCTCTCTTCCTCGTGATCCTGCATCACCTGTTCGACGCCTCCTGGAGCGTGCCCATCCGCCGCGTCAATGAGCAGATCGCCTGCCTCGCCCCGATCATGGGCATTCTGTCGCTGCCGATCCTCATCCTCGCGCCGAGTATCTATCCCTGGATGAGCATCAATCCGGCGCACGATCATTCTCTCGACGTCAAGAAAGTCCTTTTCAACCGCACGTCGTTCACGGTGATTCTGGTGGTGATCTTTGCGCTCTGGAGTTTCATGGCGCTGAACTTCCGCAAGTGGTCGATTGCTCAGGACAAGGACGGTGCCGCCAAGTGGACCTCCAAGGC
>JANXMD010000403.1 GCA_025354845.1 Verrucomicrobiota bacterium
GTTCCAGGCGTTTCCGGTGGTCGACGAGGAGCAACGGGTGGTGGGGATCCTCTCCAAGTCCGACTTTCTGAAGAAGGTCGATCGCCAGCTGATCCTGGTGGATCACAACGAGCTCACCCAGGCCGTCCAGGGCGCCGACCAAGTCGAGATCCTCGAGGTCATCGACCATCATCGTATCGGCTCCTTCAGCACCTCACAGCCGATCCTCTTCCGCAACGAACCGCTTGGCTCCACCAGCACCATCGTGGCGGACTGCTTTTTCCGCAACGGCATGGAGATTCCGAAGCCCATCGCGGGCCTGCTCCTCGCCGGACTCGTCAGTGACACGCTTAATCTCACCTCGCCGACCACTACGGCCCGCGATGTGCAAATTCTCCAGCGCTTGGAAACCTGCGCCGAGGTTAACGCCACTGAGTTTACCGAGAAATTGTTCCGTTCCGGTTCGGTGCTGGTGTCGCGTCCAGTTCCCCAAGCGATTACCACCGACTGCAAGGAATACGCAGAGTCGGGCCATTCCTTCAGTGTCGCGCAGATTGAGGAACTCGGCTTCGACAACTTTTACAAACGCCAGGCCGAGGTGCAGGGCGCGCTCGACGCGTACCGCGCCTCCAGGAACTACCTGTTTTCGGCACTGCTGGTCACGGACGTCGTGCTGCAGACCTCGCTGCTGCTGTTGTCGGGGCCAGCCAAGTTCATCGAAACCATCCCCTACCCGGAACTCTCGCCCGGAATCTTCCAACTGGCCGGCGTCGTCTCGCGGAAGAAACAGTTGCTGCCATTCCTCACCAGCCACCTCGGTCGCGTGGCAGCGGCGCTGAATCTGGGGTGAGACGCGCCCAGGAAGGGCGAGTCCAAAGTCTAAAGTCTAAAGTCTAAAGTCGAAGGTCCGGGTTTCCTCCTGCCTTCCTGCCTTCAGATTCAATCCTTCTCGCCGGCAGGATGCCTGCGCTCCGGGCGTGGGGTGCGCTTTCAGCGCTTGATCGAAGTCCTTCACACCGGAAGGCGCATCAGCTCGACCGCGAGGCGTTGGGCAGCGCGGCTGGTTTCACCCTGAAAACGAATCAGCTGCGGAATGCTTCCCGGATGCAGCAAAATCTCTCGGACCAATCGCCAAGGCGACAGCCGCAGATCGGATGTCGTGGTGCGATTGAAATCGAGGGGCATGTCGGTGCCCGCCGTGTCCGAAATCACCCGGAAGGTCGCCGAGGGAATTCCACGCTGGTGGCAGAGGGTGCGAAGGACACCGGACTCCATCTCCACCGCATCGGCGCCCGTTTCCCGCCGCAACGCCGACTTGGCTACCGCTGTGACGGCAATGGTCGATTTGCAAAGGAAGCTGCCGCGTCGGCCGCCTGAAGTCTCCAGCCACCTCCTCGCAGGAAACCCGGGATCGGCGTCCCAGATCAGATCCGACAAGGCGAGCTCCTGGTTCAGGCCTCCGGTGAAGCCGCCGGTGACCACCCACTCGGGAATTCCGACTTCGAGTGCCGCCCGGAACGAGGCCTCGGCATTCGCCTGTCCCATTCCGGCGGTCAGGATCCGAATCGGGCCTACCGAGGCTTCAATGCCCTGCGGCCCGCGCCGGACTGCCACGGGGCGTTTCCCGCCAGCCCAGCGGGCGGTCGCGAGTTTCAGGAAGGGCCGTGTTTCGTCCAGGACGGCGAGGACGATCAACGGCCGTTGATCGGAGGTGTCAGCCACCGGATCAAGGTGTCACAGACCGACGCGTTTCAAAAGCCCGCGCCACTCACTGCTGCACCGAGACGGGAATCTTGAAGTAGCACTGCCAGCCGCTGTAATCGGAACCGAGCGTCACCCGTTTGCCCGTGTTCCATTCCACGTGACCGTCTTCGAAGGAAAAATTGCCGCCCTCAGGCGCGCCCTTGGGACCGCGATGAACCGAGGTGAGCACCTTCTTGCCATTGTAATCCGTGGTCCAGGTGACCTTGGCATCGTACATGTTGGTCGACTTGGGACCCACACCTTGAAGGCGGTCGACCAAGATGGGCGCATTGCCGAACGGTCCATTGAGCTTGGTGCGGAAGAACCAGTCAGCGGTGCCCTGCGCCCCTGCCGTCACGTCGGCGTCGCCGGTCTTGCGCCCGGGAAGATAGAAGTAGCCGATCAACTGCTCACTTGCATCCGAGGTGATCATTCCCGCCTCGGCCACCCGATGCCACACGTCGGTCGGGCAGAAGAGCACGTCGTTCGCGGGACGAGTATTCTTTGCCGTCGTCCGCTGGTTTCGGATGAGGTAATTGCTCCAGAAATTGCTCATCGACGGCATCATCCAGGAAAAGCCCTGTCCGTTGCTGTTGTCGGGAAAGGAGTCCCGGTTGTCGCCGGCATACATGTTGATGGCGATGCCCCACTGCTTGCCGTTGCTGGCACAGAGCGTCTTCTGGGCCTTGGCCTTCGCCTTGGCCAGCGCCGGAAGGAGCAAGCCGGCGAGAATCGCGATGATGGCGATCACGACCAGGAGTTCGATGAGGGTGAAGGCACGCTTTCCGGGAGCAAG
>JANXMD010000428.1 GCA_025354845.1 Verrucomicrobiota bacterium
CCCGAGAAGTCTGGATCCGCGGCGCCGGTTTGCGACGACCTTCGGGCCGGAGGTCCTAAGCCGCGTGCAGTCGTATCACTTGATTTCCTCGGCGGCGGCGGTCGAGCGGGCGACCTGGACTGAACCGACCGGCGGCAAGGAGTATCGCTACACCGGAACGCTGGTGGCGGACGGCAAGGTTTACGACCATGTGCGGTTTCGCGCCCGCGGGGGCGTCTGGCGCCACGCGATGGGGAAGAACATGTGGAAGGTGGATTTCAATCCCGGGCATACCTTCGCTGCACAGGATGACTACGGCCGTCCCTACCAGGTGAAGTGGGGCAAACTCAATCTGCGCGCCTGCATTCAGCAAGGGGATTACGGGCAACGGGGCGAGCAGGGCCTGTTTGAGGCGGTGGGCTTCCGGTTGTTCAATCTGGCAGGTGTGGAATCGCCGAGAACCCACTGGGTGCAGATGCGCTTCGTCACCGGCGTCGAAGAAGCCCCGTCCGATCAATACCGTGGCGATTACTGGGGATTGTACCTCGCCCTGGAGAATGAAGACGGGCGGTTTTTGAAGGAACACGGCCTGCCCGACGGCAACGTATACAAGATGCTGGGCTCGGGGATCCTGAGCCACCAGGGCGCCGGGGCGTCCACGAACGGCACCGACATCCGCGCTTTTTTGAGCGCGATCCAGCGTCCGACCTTAGAGGCTTGGTGGCGCGCGAACGTGGATCTTCCACGGTATTACAGCTACCGGACCATTCTGGAGGGGATCCATCATTACGACGTGGACGCGGGCAAGAACTACGATTTTTATTTGAACCCGCAGACGCGGCGCTGGGTGCAGCTGCCCTGGGACATTGACCTGACCTGGGCGGACAACATGTATGGCTGGGGGCAGGACCCGTTCATGCGCGGCGTCCTGAACCGCCCGGCGCTGCGGCGCGAGTTCGCTCAGCGGGCACAGGAGATCCGGGACCTTTTGTTTAACCCGGAGCAGGCGGGACAATTGATCGATGAGTGCGCGTCCCTCATCGCCGATCCTTCGGGAAGGCCGTCGGTTGTGAACGCAGACCGCGCGAAATGGGATTTCCATCCGGTGATGGCCTCGGGGCGCGTCGTGCAGGAGAAGGCGGGGCAGGGGTTGTTTTACCAGGCAGCGTCCTCCGGCGATTTCGCCGGGATGGTTCGCTTGATGAAGGACTATGTGGCCAAGCGTTCGCGTCTGCTGGACGAGATGATCCGCGACCCGCTTGCCCCGGCGCCGAAGCCGCCTGAGATCGAGTTTGCGCCTGGCGTCGGGTCCGCAGCGATGGCGGCGGCCCGACTGCAGTTCAAGGCGGCGCCGCCCGGCGGAGCGGACGCGTCGACGATTTCCGCCACCGAATGGCGGTTGGGAGAGGTCAACGATCTGAGGACGCAGAAGCACACGCAGGGGAAACCGGGCGTCTATGAAATCACGCCCGTGTGGCTCAGCGGCGAGAAGCCGGGGTTCCAGGCCGCAGCGGACATTCCGGCGGCGGCGGTCCAGGAAGGCCATGTTTACCGGGCCCGGGTGCGGGTGCAGAACGCATCCGGCCTTTGGAGCCACTGGTCAAAACCGGCACAATTCGTGGTCAGCCCGGCCAATGCGAAACCTTGAGGTCCCGGAGGAGAGGCCGAGGCCGGGAGTTCTTCGATGGTATCAAAAGTGACGAAGCGCCCCCGAATTCCGGCGACTACAATTCACTTGCCGCACCACCGATAGCGCCGCAGTGTTTTCAGACTTAAGCCACGCCTCGAAATCAAATTACCATTTTCCGCGGAGCGTCGAGGAGCCTGATTTATTTCCGTTTCCCGGCGAACCGAATGAGGCGCCAAAATCAGCCCGACCCTGTTCTGCTCCCATGAATTTTCAAATTCGTCCTCATCAAGTCACCCTCGTCGGTGCACTCACGCTCCTTCGAACGGGAGTTGTCCACGCCGGGCTGATCATCAATCCGACGTTTGACGACGCGAGCCTCACTGCCAACGGGTTCACCGCGACGGGTATCGCCAATGTCCACAGCGCCTTCAACTACGCTGCGCTTCAATTTACCAGCAACTTCAACGACCCGATCTCGATCAACATCAAGGTCAAGGCGGTGGCAGGGACGAGTACGCTCGGCGGGAGCAGTACCAGTTTGGTGGGTTTCGGCGACTACAACCTAACGCGCCTGGCGCTAAGCCTTGACTCCCAAACCCCCGACGACGCCACCGCTGTTGGGAGTTTGCATCCAACCGACCCGACGGTTGGCGGGAGTTTTGTCTATTCCCGCGCCGAGGCGAAGGCGCTCGGCCTGATTGCCAATAATACAGTAACGAGCGATGGCACCTTCAGCTTTGGGGCCGGGTTCAATTACACCTACGACCCGCTGAATCGCGCCGTCGCTGGGAAATTCGATTTCATTGGAATCGCCGAACACGAGATCTCCGAAATCATGGGCCGCATCGGCATTCTTGGAGCTAATTTTGGAGCGGGCCATTCCTACGATCCGCTGGACCTGTTCCGCTATACGGCTGCGGGAGTCCGAAGTCTGAATCAGACCGACGCCAATGCTTACTTTTCGATCGATGGGGGCGTGAACAATCTCAAGAACTTCAATCAGCCGGGTAACGGCGGGGATCTTGCGGATTGGAAATCTGGATTTGGAGCGGATTCGTTTAACGCCTTCGGGTCTTCGGGGGTGAAGAATGATTTGTCGGCTGCGGATCTTCGCACGATGGATGTCATTGGTTACGATCGCATCAGCGTCCCTGATGGCGGACCCTCCGTTGGTTTGCTCGCGATCGGCCTGATCGGTCTCGCGGCCGTGCGCGCGAATCCGGCGCGGAAAAATGGCCTGGTGCCGGTCCGCCGCTGAAACGTCGCGAAGAGGAAGTGGCGGCAACCCGCGGCAACCCGCGGCAACCCGCGGCAACCCGCGTCAACCTTCGAAAGGCTACGCGAAGGTTTCGAGAAAAGAATCAGAAGCAAACCCAGCGCTTGAGCGCCGGTGTTTGTGGACTGACCAAATAGGGACAACCCGGCTGCAAACCGGGCTGCCAAGCCTGAAAGTCCGGATGTGCCGATGACCGGATCGGACCGGACCTTCGCTGGCCACTTCGGCGAATTGGGCTCTAGGGATAGAGAAAGTGGGTGGGAGGCTTCTAGCCCCGCACCATGAGCGAATCGCCCGGGAGCCAGGAGAGGTAATCCAACGCCGTACCCGCGGCAGGTTCCGAAGGATGTCGCCCCGACGTGGCCGGCCAATTCGATGTTCTCGGAGGTACAAAGATTCCGTTCTAACCGAGGCGGTAGAAGGCGGTGAGTGCCGCCTGCGGGATGGGGCCGCCTCGGGCTCGACGCCGGAGTTTCTCCAACCCGGCCGGCTACGTGAGTTCACGTATTCCGCGCTTGGGTCGTTTCAGGTGACTGTGCTAAGGAAGAATATCGTGCCCGGACGAATGGATTGCCGCGTGCCTGGCGGTGGTCGCGAGCGGTCGGGCCACCCCATCTGAAATGACACCTATCGCCGCACGCCCCCGGACCCGCTTCGGCCAAGTCTTCACCCTGTTCTTCTGCTTGCTGGTGTCGTCGGTCCCGTCGGCCGCGCAAGGATGGCAACGGGTCATCAATCTCGGAGACAAGCCCGGTTCGGCCATTGGCGGCGGTTTGGGGAATACGCTCTACGCGGGGCTGACCGGCGGCCAGGTCTTCCGGTCGACCGACAACGGGGTGACTTGGAAGGCGATCACCAACGGGCTCGTGGACAAAGCCGGCGGGATGCTGTTGCCGAAGGCCTTTCTCGTCACGCCGACCGGACGTGTCCTTCGCGGCGGCGACAACGCCTCGTGGAACAACAAGATCGGCTCGCCGATCTTCTATTCTGACAACCAAGGCGATCTCTGGAAGGAACTCCCGCTGCCTTTCGGCTCCTCCACGCGCAACCCGGGGGGAATCGGGATCAGCGATCTCGTGCTCCACCAGGGTGCGCTCTATTTCTCGGATTTGCTGTCCGAAGGCATTTGGAAGAGCGCCGATGACGGCGCGACGTGGCTCGCGGCGGGGGAGCAGTTGCCGACGGCACCGTTCATCGGCTTCGCAAAGACCTACTACGCCGTCGCCAGCGCCGGGAACGCTTTGCTGACCGTCCAGGCGTCCAAGGGTGTGTTCCGCTCGACCGATGGCGGCGCAACGTGGGCGCAAGCGGTGAACGGCATTCCGGGCATCGTGGACAGTCCGTTGGTCGGCGGTCGGACTTGGAACGCCACAGATGTGGTGGGCTTGCCGGATGGCACTGCGTTCGCCGTCTCCGACAGCCGGCTCTACCGCAGTCGGGACGGTGGAGTGTCGTGGGGCGAAGTCGGCCAAGGGATTCTGCAAAGTCCGAATCCATTTGCGCCTTCGATCATTGGGCCGACGGCCCGCAAGGTCGAACTGCTGGGCGGCAAGGTCTATGTGTCGTCGAGCGACGGGAATCCGCGCTTCTTCGAGGGGACGGCGCTCGGCGACTCCTGGACGGAACTTCCGGCCGTCCCCGACAACTCGGGCAACGCGAGCCTCCTGGCCCAGTCCTTCTACGCCTATAGCGGCGCGCTCTATTTCGCCGGGAACAAGGGCATCCACCGACTCGATCTCGCGACCGTGGTGCGCACGAACATTCTGCCGATCGTCTCCGTGCCTTCCGGGCCATTCGGGGTGAACGTCGGCGGCACCTTGCATCTCACCGCCACGGTCGGCGGCACCGCGCCGTTCGGCTATGAGTGGCGTCTGGGCGGAAGCGCCATCGCCGGCCAAACGGCGAGCGCGCTGGACTTCCTGGCAACGTCCACCAACCAGTCGGGCGTGGTCAGCTTGGTGGTCAGCAACGCGGCGGGAAGGGTGACCAATGTGCTCGGACAGCTTTTGGTCGCGCCGGTCGGCCCCGGCTTCATCGATTACGGATTTCCGCTGGTGAACACCGTCAACTCCCTCTTGGACATCATCCCGCTGCCCGTCACGCTGAATACCTTTGCGTTCGGCGCCGATGGCTCGGTGATCTTCGGCGGAGGGCTCTACTCGAGCAAAGAAGGCTATACCGGGATCCGACGAGTGTCCGCCGACGGCACACCGGACCGGGCGTTCATCACTTCCGGATCGGCACCGGGGGCCTCGGCGGGCGCGATTACGACGCTGTTGCCGTTGGCCGATGGCACGGTGTTGGTCGGTGCCGCGGGCACCGGCAACGACGAGCGCTTCTACCGGCGGATGTTCCGAAACGGCAGCCTCGATGGCTCGTTGCCTTGGCCGCCGGAAGTCGCCGGGGGTCCCCGGAAGATTGTGCGTTTGGCCGACGGGCGGTTTCTGACCGCCGGTGGCAGCGTGGGCGGCATCCGCCGCTTGAACGCTGACGGCAGCTTCGACCCGACCTTCCAAGGACCAGGGACCATCGGCCGGTTTCAAGCGAACTACGTGAGCGATTTCGCGCTCCTACCCAGCGGGCACGTCGTGATCGTCGGCAATTTCAACGAGGTGGATGGCGCGACCCGGGTCGGCGTCGCGCGGCTTCTGCCGAACGGGGTGCTGGACCGGAGTTGGGTTCCGGCTCCGTTCCTTCAGAACAACACCGTCATCAGCGCGGTGGCATTGCTCCCCGACGGCCGACTCTTGCTCGGCGGTACTTTCGCGACGGTGGGGGGGCAGTCGCACCACAACCTGGCACGGCTGAACGCCGACGGAACGCTGGATGCGTCCCTCGCGGACCTCATCCAGAACCCGGCTGGGTTCGTGAACGCGTTCGCGGTTCAGCGGGACGGCAAGGCGTGGGTCGGTGGTGCCTTCAAGGGTGTGTCGGGCCGCGACTACCTGTTCCGCCTGAATGTCGACGACACGGTGGACTCCTCGTTCCGCGACATCGGTATTAACGGTAGCATCGCCGCCCTTCGGTGGACCGAAGACGGCCGGCTTTGGATCGGAGGGGCGGCGACCCAGATCGGCGGCTTTACCGCAGGCACGCCCGCGAGGATTTTTACGGACGTTACCGGGCCCACCCTTGGGTACGCGGGCCTGGATCAAACCCCGGACGCCGGCGCCTCCAGCACGCTCCGCGGCACCGTCCCGGGGCTATTCACCGGACTGCAATGGCGCTTCAAGGGCACGCCGATCAAGGGCGCAACGGGACTGGAACTGCCGTTGAGCAACGTGACGCTCGACAGCTCCGGATCCTACGACCTCGTGGTGAACTCCGCCGGTGGAAGCTACACGAGTGCACCGGTCACGGTGCGGGTGCGCGGAGCGGTGGTGTTTGACCTGCAACCGGTGCCCGCGGTCGGCATCCTGTCAAATTCCGTCAGCTTCACGGCGGCCGCGTTTGGCAAACTGCCTCTCGGCTACCAGTGGTTCCGTGACGGCGCTCCCATCGGCGGGGCCACGGACCGGATCCTGACGCTGACGAATCTGCAGCTCACCGCCGCGGCCGACTATTCGGTCAAGGTGACCGGTGGCGACGCGTCGTCGGTGACGAGCGAACCGGCCTTCCTCACCGTGATCCCCGCGCCCGGCTCGAAGAACGCAGCGTTCCAGCCTGGGCTTTTTCCGAGCACCACGTCCACGGTCTTCAAAGACATCGACTTCCTGCCCGACGGGCGTGTGTTGGTTGCCGGTAACTTTGCCACCACGGTTGCCGGTGGCCCCAATGCCCTGTTGGCGCGGCTAAATGCAGACGGGACACGTGACGGCTCGTTCGCGTTTAATCCGGCCGGCATCTCCGAGGTGGTTGCCCTCGAGCGCCAGGGTGATGGACGGATTGTCATCCTCGTTCGGAGCACCGCGGGCGGTGGCCCCTATTTGGTTCGTCGCCTCCTGGAGAATGGATCGCCCGATGGAAGCTTTGCGGAAAGCAACGTGGTGTTTGGTTCTGGGATTAAGCTGACGCCCGACGGAGGGGTGCTGGTCCTCGGTTCGCAGAGCTTGACGAAGCTCAAGTCCGACGGCTCGACGGACACCGCGTTCAATCAAAAGGCCCTGTTAAATTCCGGCCCGATCAGCGTTTCGGTGGACGCTGCCGGTCGCCTTTACGTCACCGGCACCTTCACCACGGTGGGTGGTCAACCGCGGGCTCAGTTTGCGCGTTTGCTGCCCGACGGCACGCTCGACTCCGGGTTTACTCCGACGAAGACGTTTTCCAGCCAGTGGTTCGTCACCGCCTTGGCCGATGGAGCTGCGGTTTCCGACTTCAGCGGGTTTTACCGCTTCGACAACGCCGGCAATGTGGACAACACCTACGGATGGGCATCGCGGTTGAGTGTCTGGGACGTCACGGGCTCGGGCGGGGTCGTTGGCATCCTGCCGACCAGCACCGGCGACGGGGTCATCCTCGATGCCGGCGGTTTCGGGGCTCGGCCGGTGAGCCAGATAAAGGTACCCGGATCCTCCTCCACCTACTCGTTCCTGCGGATTGCACCGGATGGATCGTTCTGGCTCGCGCTGGGCGCCAACGGCAGCCCCGTGGAGCCGTCCACCATGATCTTCCGGCTGAATGGCACCGTGACGCCGCTCGCGGTCGTGACCCAGCCCAAGTCGCAGACCGCGCTCGCCGGCGCAACGGTCACGCTGACCGGTGGGGCGACGGGAACGTCGCAGGTCCATTACCAGTGGCGGCGCAACGGGAACGACCTCACGGGCGAAACGAACGCGACGCTGACGTTGGCCGGGTTTTCAGCCGCCCAAGAGGGTGAGTACACCCTCGTTGCCTCGAATCGGTCGGGATCCATCACCACTCAAGTCGCCTCGGTGGCCCTCCTCTCCGCGCCGGTGATTACGGCCGAGCCCGCCTCGGTCGTGGTGTCACCCGGGCAGCCGACCCAATTCGCGGTGACGGCGATGGGACTGCAGCTCCGCTTTCAATGGAGGGCAGGGGGCGCTGATCTGCCCAATCAGACCAATGCCATACTTGCCTTCACCTCGGTCAATGCCGCCGCCGCCGGCGGCTACTCCGTCCGCATCACGAATCCGGCGGGCGAAGTGATAAGCCGGGAAGCCCATCTACGGGTCCGGCCCGTTGCGGGCGGCGGTGGTGGATCTCCGGATGGCTTGGTGACTCGACTACGGTTTGAGAAGAACTACACCGACGAGGTAGCCGGTTTGGTCACTACCGCGCTCGGCTCGCCGACCTTTGCTACAGGAACCGAAGGCGAATCCGCCGTCTCGCTGCGCGGGGGTTCCAACTGGCTGCAACTGGGCGATCCCAACGCCGGCGCCGCCGGGCGCCTTGCCGACGAGAAGTTCACGCTGTCATTTTGGATCAAACCGGAGACCGCCGGTTCGATCAATGTCTACAGCGTCATCCTGATGACCCCCAACGCGAACCCGGCGACCTTTACCGCCCGTGAACATCTCCTCTATCTGGGCGGAAATGATAACCTCGCGGGTGCGAACCGCATCAACCTCTACACTCGGACGTTCAACTCGGTGACCTCCACCGACAGCCGTGCCTATGTGCCCAACCTGGTTGGTAAATGGACCCACTTCGCGGTGGTCTATCGCGGAACCAGTCCGTCAAACCCGGATAATTTCTCCGTTTATGTCAACGGGGAGGGCCTGCCGCTCAAGCAGGATGTGCTGATCAGCGGCGCAGTCAGTTTGGTAAACGGACTGGGACGGTATGCCCCTTCTGCGCTTTTCCAGCTCGACGATTTCCGGGTCTACAACCGGGCGCTTAGTTCGAATGAAGTGACTTCCTTGAAGTTGCCACCGGTCTTAGAGCCGCCGCCGGTGATCACGGCTCAACCCGTGGGTGGTTCCGGGAGTGCCGGAGGTGGCTTCACCTTCAAAGTGGTCGCTACCGGGGACCACTTGTTTTACGAATGGTATCATGGGAACACGCTGTTGCCGGATGCGGACGGTCCGTCGCTGGCGTTGTCTGCCCTCACCTCGGCAGACGCTGGGAATTATCGCGTGGTGATCTCCAACGGCGGCGGCGGCACGGACAGCGCCGTCGCTGCACTCGCGGTCAACGGAGCCGCCGACCCGTTCACTCAATGGGCTGCCGCGGCCGGATTGTTGGGGGTCAACGCAGCGCCTGAAGCAGACGCCGACGGCGACGGCTCGGACAACCTGAGCGAGTTTTACTACGCCACCTCGCCGGCCGATGCGTCGGCCCGGCCAGCCTTTGAAGTCCGGACGGAGACCGTCGGCGCCACCGGTTATCCGGCAGTCGCCTTTGTGCGTCGTCAAGCGGTTGGCGGGATCACGTTCGAGGCCAAAATCGCGAGTTCTGTGCAGTTCGCGGACGACCTGGGTGCGGTCGTAGTCTCGACCACGCCGTTGGCAGATGGACTCGAACGCGTCGTGATCCGCTCGAACACGGCGCAGACCGCACGGTCCGCGCAGTTCTTCCGGTTCACCCTGCGGCGTTAGAGTTGGAGCGATGCCGAGAGCCGGATTTGGGGATGACGTTGGCCCGATTGATTGGTCGATTCGGATCGCAAGACTGACGGCTTCCCACTCCGTGAGAATTCGGACACCACGCGATGCAGGATCGTAGCGGGTTGCCGTTATGGAGTGCCTCGCATGAAACGCTGGAAATCCATTCTCCTGGAAACGGATCAGCGGGCGGCGTTGCAGATGCCGATTCGACTGTCGGCAATCGAAGACGTGACGTCAGCCGTGAGCGCGAAACACCGGGCTACTGACCCAATGCGCGCATCAAATGAGGAACGAGACGCCGGGTGAATTCGACGGAGTCCGCGCTGGAAAGGTGCGACCATTCCGGACAGTCAAAGATGAGTTCAGGATGGTCTGAGAAGTAGATGTTCGGCGCGCCGGTTTCCTTCATCAGGCGAGTCCACGGACCAGAGCGCGGGGTCAGTCGGTCTTCCAATTCCTTCAGGTCACCGCTGACCGGGAATCGGACAAACACCACTTTACCCCCGCGGCTGCGAATCCGGTTCACGGCAGTCACCGTGTCGCCAAAACGCGCCTCAACCGACGCACCAATGGCTTCGAGCACTTCCTTGGGCGTGTACTCCGGAAACTTCGGAGCCGTGAACAGTGGAATCCAACCGTGCTTCACCCTCTCTTGGAGCGGTCCGGGCCTAGCACACGCTTCCGCCATGCGGGTGCGACGATCCCGGGCAATGGTCTGGAAATACGGTGGGAGCGCCGGTGGCAGATAGGAGTCTGGGCGGTCGGGAACGGGCACTTTTTCAAGCAACTTGGCGAGGACCAGGTCCTCCCCTCTCATGAACGCCAGCCGTTCCTCAAGCAGCATTCCCAGATGATGGCCGGCGCGCTGGGAGAGCGTTCGCGTCTGATAGCGTTTGAGCGGTTTCAAGGCGTTTTGAAACGGCGGGGCCGCCGGGGGGACGAACCAGATTGCGGGAATCATCCCCACAATCACGGTCCCGTGAAACGAGTCGTCGGCGGCCAGATTTGTCAGCACGGGATAGGCACAGGTCCCGGCCAAAGAAAGCTGGATCGGCCGCTTGCCGAATCCCAGCTCGAGGGCGTCGAGATCCAGATCAAAGAGGGGACGCGAATCTCCAATAAGAACCATCGAGTCCGGTTGTACCGCGTCACGCCTGTCCGCCCAAAGATCGTCCGTGTCGTTTAACCCCGGCGCGTATCCCCAGGCGCGAGCCCGCATCTCCCAGGCAAAAACGGCCAGCGCGGTGAGTCCCAAAGTCACCCAGAGCAATCCCCGCCAGGGAACCTTCGGGACCGGTCGCTCAAAGTCAGAACTGGAAGTAGATGAATGCATTGCCGCTGCCTTGAGTTAGTAGAATTGACCCGAGCATCACGGTCCAGGCGGCACCGATCAGCCATGTCGGCGATTTGGAGAGTGCCGACTCCAATGAGGTATGTCGCAAGCGCCAGTGGGCGAACCAGAGCCCAGCGGTCACCAGGCCGACTTGGAGAAGTTCGCGGCCGGATAGAATGCCTTGGCCCACGGGAATCATCCCGGCAAGCGCACCCAACAGCATTCCGGCCGATTGAAAGTTGGTGGCCCGGAAAAAGACCCACGCGATGCAGACAAAGAAATAGGTCACGCCGCAGAGGACGAGTTGCACCGGCAATCGATCCTTCCACGCCGCCCCCTTGGTTGCGGCCCGGAGGAAGTGTTCGAACACGAGGTACACGCCGTGAAGGAGTCCCCACACGACAAAGGTCCACGCGGCACCGTGCCAGAGGCCGCCGATGAACA
>JANXMD010000451.1 GCA_025354845.1 Verrucomicrobiota bacterium
CTTGGAAAGGACCCGAAACCGTTCCGATTCCAACGGCAACGCCGATGCCAGATCCCCCTCGTGTCGAGGCCGAGGTTCCAGTGGTGCTCCACCATCGCTGGCGATTCATGGAACGAATTTGGTAGGATGGGGAGTCGGAGCGGGCGAAGGATCAGCAAAGTAACATCCAAATTTGCGGGGCGAGCTTGGAGTGTCGAGTGCGGTGTGGCGTTGCGCTTCCCACCGCACTCCCTGATCCAGAACCCTGCGCTTGCTCCGGGTGGGGGTTCCCCGCACGCTGTATCCACAGATGTTGGCGGTCATTTCAGGGCTCGCAGCGGGTGTGCTCCACGTACTTTCAGGACCGGATCACCTCGCGGCCATTGCGCCGCTGGCGGTCCATGATCCGAGGCGCTCGTGGCGCGCCGGCGCGCGTTGGGGGCTCGGGCATTCGGCCGGCGTGGTGGCCGTTGGGTTGCTCATGTTGGGGCTTCGAGAACTGATTCCCCTCGAAGCGCTCTCTGCCATTGGCGAACGTCTCGTGGGGGTGGTGCTGATCGGAGTCGGCTTGTGGGGTGCCCGAGTGGCGTTCCGGCTTCAGGTTCACACCCATGCCCACGAGCACGACGGCTCGCGACACGCCCATGTCCACCTGCATCGACATCCCGGACCTGAACACTCGCGCGCGGTTCACGGCCATCCTCATGCCGCCTTCGGTATCGGGGTCCTGCACGGGTTGGCGGGAAGTGCCCACTTCCTAGGGCTGCTTCCGGCCCTGGCCTTCCCGACACGCTGGGAATCCGGGGCCTATCTCGCTTGTTTCGGGGTGGGAACCGTAGCAGCCATGGCGGGCTTCTCTTCCCTAGTCGGATTCCTGACCGTTTCGTGGGGTGGTCGGCTGGAGCGTAATTATCGTGGACTGATGGCCCTCTGTTCGGCGCTCGCCGTGGGTGTGGGCGGTTGGTGGTTGGTCACGGGCGGTTGAAACGTCCCACAGGGGTTCGGGACGCATTGAATGAAAAACTGGTTCCTCATGCTGCGGGACATCGTCGCCCAATTGTGGCGGCTTCGCCCGTTTCTCCGTCCTGGCCGCTGGCTGGTGATTTCCGTGGTCGCCTCGGCGCTCGTGGCGGCGGTGCTGGAAGGCTTGGTCATCGCGGCAATGCTCCCGCTGATCACGATGCTTCGTGCGGAGGCAGGTCACTTCAAGGATGTCCTCGAGGAGCAAAAGACCCTTAGCTGGCTGCCGAACGCTCTGCCTGGACATTCGCCCCAGTTCTACGTGGGGGTTTTCTGCGCCACGATCGTGCTGGTGGTGGCCGGGAAGAATCTGGTCCTCCTGATCAGCCAATCGCTGATGGCCCGGCTGGTTCGCAAGGTGTCGGCCAATCTCCGGTTGGCGGTGTTTCAAAAACTTGAGCACACCTCGATTCATGTCTTCGAGGAGACGAAGGGCGGTGAACTGGGAAACCTGTTCTCCATCGAAACGATCCGCACGCAGTCCACGATCGAGTTCTTTCTGATGTTCGTTCAGAAGGCGCTTCTCGCGTTTTTGTATCTGGCGGCGATCGTGGTGATCTCCTGGGAGCTGACACTCGGAATGTGCTTCCTGGTGGTGGGAGTCGCCGGCGTCAGTGCGCTGCTCCAGTCACGATTGAAAGGGATGGGCGACGCGCGATCCGAAGCCCAGCGCAATTTGTTCGGATATCTTGGCGGCATCTTTGCGGGCATGCGGGTGGTGCGCGCGTCTCACGGGGAGGCCGAGGCGGAGAAGCGCTTCGAGGACTACAATCAACGACTGGCGGAGGTTGAAGCCAAGGCGGCGGTGTTTAATTCGCTGACGGCGCCTGTTTCCGAGGTGCTGGCGATCGGGGGCGCGATGGTGCTGGTCTGGGGGGCTTATGTGTACCTGATCCAGTATGGGCGACTGAGCGGACCGGAGCTGGGCACCTTCGGCCTCATGCTGCTGCGCATGCTGCCGCTGATGAACCATCTGTACGCCATCCTGGGCAACCTCGGGTATGCCTCGGGCGGCATGCGAGAGATCTTCGTGTGGCTCGATCTACCCCGGTTTCCCCAGCGGCCTTTTGGGTCCAAACCGTTTGACGGCATCCGGTCGTCCATCCGCCTCGAGAGGCTCTCGTTCAACTATCCCAACGGCACGCCCGCCTTGCGCGACCTGAATCTGGAAATCCCCGCCGGCAAGACCATCGCGCTGGTCGGCTCTTCCGGGTCGGGTAAGAGCACCCTGGCCAGCCTCCTGATGCGGCTGCGCGAGCCGTCGTCGGGACGCATTGTCGTGGATGGAACCGACTACTGGGAATTCGCGCCCGCCGCGTGGCACGCACGACTCGGCATGGTGGAACAGGAGGCCTTTCTGTTCAACGAGACGGTGGAACACAACCTCACCTTCGGAAGTACCGGCGCCACGTCCGCTCAGGTGCGGAAGGCGCTTCAAGTGGCGCATCTTGAAGACGTGGTGGCCTCGCTGCCGAAAGGGTTGCAGACGATGGTGGGAGAGCGGGGGACGATGCTTTCCGGCGGCCAGAAACAGCGGCTGGCCATTGCCCGCGCCATGGTGCGGGAACCCCTGCTGCTGATCCTGGATGAGGCCACGTCGGCACTCGACAATGTGAGCGAACGGCAGGTGCAGTCGGCGCTCGATGAGGCGCGCCACGGCCGCACCTCGGTGGTGATCGCGCATCGCCTCAGCACCATCCGGAATGCCGACCTCATCGTGGTGCTTTCTGCCGGACGGATCGTGGAAACCGGAACCTGGGCTGAGCTCGAGGCGCGGGACGGCGCCTTCCGCCAGCTGCTTGCCGCGGCCCAGGGTGGCGTCCTGTCCGAGGCCGGATGATGCCCGGGTTCCAGGAATGATTCATCGCCTCAGGGAACTCTGGCATGAAGCGGTGAACGGGGTGGTGTCACCGCCCTTCGTTCGTTTTCTCGGGGGTCTCTGGTTGAGGGTCCACGGACGCGGCGGGAGCCGTCGGGGTCCGGTGGATCTCCGGAAAGTTCGGAGTCTCGCGATCGTGCGGTACGACGGGCTGGGTGACCTTGCGGTGACCACGGCATTCCTGCGGGAGCTCCGAAGATCGCTTCCCGGAGTCCGTCTCACGTTGGTCGTGCGCGAGGTGTGGGCCGATCTGGTCCGCGCGTGTCCGCATGTGGACGACGTCGTTGGATTCGACCTCAGCATCTATCCACGGTACACGCCCATTCGCCGGCTCCTGGCCGTGGCCCGGTTTTGTCGAAAAGAGCTCTGGTCGCGAGACGTCGACGCCGCGTTGATCGCCCAGGCGCACGACTCCTTCTACCCGGCCGGATATTTCGCCTTTCTCTCCGGGGCGCCGGTTCGCATTGGCAGGCGTGGCCCCGCGGTCCTGGATGCAAGAACCGGGCGGTTGGTGATCCAACCAGGCCGAAAACTGCTGACTCATGTGGACGAGGACTCGGCAACCGGTCACGAGGTGGAGTTGTTGTCGACCTGGCTCGAAACGCTCGGATTGTCGTCCAATGGGCAGAGGTTGGAACTGCACTGGGATGCGCCAGCGGAGGAAGAGGCTCGACGCCGGCTTGGTGAACTGGCTCCCGGGGCGCTGATCGTGGCGTTCGGAATCGGGGCCTCCCACAGCTTCAAAGTGTGGCCGATCGATCGATTCATCGACATCGCCCGCCGCCTCCGACAGATCAACGCCCGGGTGGTGTTGGTTGGCGCTGCGGATCTGCAGGCTTCGGCGGATGAGCTCGCGCGAGCCGTCGGCGATGGGGTGTTGAATCTCGTCGGCCCCACGCGCCTTCAGGTGACCGCCGCGGTGCTGTCACGCTGCGATCTGTTCGTTGGCAACGACTCCGGTCCGATGCACCTCGCCGCCGCCGTGGGGATTCCCGTGGTGGAGGTCGTCGGATGGCCGTCGGACACGCCTCCTGAGCTTCCCGGATCTCCACTCAGGATCGGACCGTGGTGTCCGCATCGGCGCATCGTTCAGCCGTCTGGAAACGGGCGTGATTGGACCGTTCGCGTGACGGATGTCGGTGTGGACGCCGTGTGGGCGGCGGTGTGTTCGCTGCTCGACGAAGTGAGGGAACGCGCCGGCGAATAGCGGCTTGTCTCCGTGCGCTTCAGGGATGGCGCGCCCGTTCCAATTGCGGCTGGATAAACTCCTCCCCAAGAAAGCGGCTGAATTTTGCCGCACCGGGAAAATTGAGGTGATCGGCATCCCAGAAGTCGTCGTCCGTAAAACGGGGGTCTCCGGAGTAATCCTTCCACTCGCTTCCAAATTCGCGGCAGAGCTCTTGAACTGTCTTCGCGTTCCTCGCACGAACCTCTGGAGAGAGTCGACCGAGGTAATTTGCGGATACGGGGAGGGTCAGGAAGACCACGCGAACCCCGCGCTGGCGGAGCGTGGCTGCGAGCCCGCGCAGGTCTTTGAGATGCGGCGCGCGATTTTCTGCGTGCATGGACGTCGCATGGCGAGCGAAGGCAACAGGGGCGGAAGTTCGGACGTAGTCGGGTTTGAGGTGGAGCGTGCGCTTCTCGGGCGGGCGGGTATCGACCACCCCGCCGCCTGGATCGTAGTCCGAGCGGACCAGCGGAGGTGCGGAACCGCGGATTGCCTGCCACCCGAAATCGCGTCCGTAGAGGTACCACGCGCTCCAGTTCCGAAGACGCGTTTCCTGCCGAAAGTCCGGATGCGAAATGCCGTGGATGTGTCGGTAGTAGTAGCTCCGCCACTCCTCGGTTGTCCCGGCCAGTTCCATCTCGAAGGAGAAGTAGGAGATCGGAATCACCACGAGTTGAAGCCGCGGCAGGATCGGGGCGTATTTCCGCACCAGGGCGCAGTCATAGTAGAGACTCTGGCTGACCGCCGAGAGATTGAAGGCGTTCGAATGGACCAGTCCGGGAACCACCCCCTCGTGTTCATGCGAGGAACCCAGGATGAGCACTTCGACGTGGTCCGCGGAGGCCTGCAGCAGGTCGCGCTTCACCCGAAACAGGTTGGATTCCCTCGCCCCGCGCGCGACCTCAAACCAGACGAGGAAGCCGGTGATGGGCAGCAACAGCAGGCACCAGTTGAGGAGAAGACGCCGCATGAAAGGGTGGTAGATCGGGACGGTTAGTCGGGAAGGCGTTTTTGTTTTGAGGGGTGCCGCTCAGAATTGAAAGTAGATGAACTGATCCCCGGACCCCGGGGCGAGGCAGAAGAGCCCGAGAACGACCGCCTCGTAAAGCAGCCAGCGCTGCCATCGCGGCAGCGAGCAAATCCAGGCATTCAGCGGACGACGACGCTCAAGCGCCTCCACAGCAAACACGACGCCTATGAGACCGAGAATGATGGCGAAATCGATCCGGCCGTA
>JANXMD010000461.1 GCA_025354845.1 Verrucomicrobiota bacterium
GCGGCGAGGACCGAACCGATCGACTCGTGGAGCGCGGCCACCTCGCCCCGGGTGAGGCCCGACGCCGCCCGCTCGGGGTGGATCCGGGAGTCCGCCTTCAACACCTCCAGAATCAGGCGGGTCCCTTTGAGCTTGTCTTCCAGATGCGGCGTGTGAACGAGGATCAATTGCTGCGTTCGCGCGGCCAGGTCCACGTGCCGCTCCAACACCTGCAGCTCGTTGCGGGAGTTTTTGTTCAACCCGATTTCGCCAATTCCCAGAACGGTCGGCCGATCCAGAAACTCGGGAATAATGCCGATGACATCCTCGGCCAGTTTGACGTCCTCGGATTCCTTGGGGTTGATGCATAGCCAGCAGAAATGCGGCAGACCGTAGCGGCCGGCGCGGGCCGGCTCGTACTCCGTCAATTGCCGGAAGTAATCACGAAAGCCGTCCACCGACGAACGGTCAAAGCCCGCCCAAAACGCCGGCTCGCACACCGCCGCGCAACCGGCGGTCACCATGTCGAGGTAGTCGTCGGTGGTGCGACTGACCATGTGTCCGTGGGGCTCAATGTAGCGCATGGGGATCAGAGGAAGTAATTGACGTTGAAAATCGCCGCTCAATTTCCCGGCCACGCACCCGTTGCCCCCTTGCCTGGAGCGATGGCAATCGGGTCCACGGTGGGATCACTGAGGGTCAACAGAACGCTTTCCGCCCGTTGGGGAGCACCTTCCGCCAAGTGCTGGAGCGCCTGCCGAAAGGCCGTCAGCCGAAAATCAGCCACGCCCCCGGCACGATCCACCCGGTCCAGAAACGCGGCGAGGTCGATCAGCTTGCACCGTGCGTCCATGAAATAGAGGTCCAACACCTGCTGACGAGTCATGAGTGCACCATACGCCGAAATCGAGTTCGCCCAATCTGAAATTGAAGCGGACCCCGATCATGGTCCCGTTTCCGCAGGGAAATCGACGGCGACACCGGGTCGCACCACCAGGAGGCTGCTCTTTTCCCTTTTCCTCCGCCCCCTTCCCCGCACAATTCCCGCCGAATGAGTTCGAAAAAGTCCGCCCACCCGTTGTCGAAAAAGTACGCCGGCTATCCGCGCCTCAATCCGCTCGGCATCGGTCAGGACATCTCCGCCGCCGATCTCATTGACACGGCCCTGCTCGCCTACAACGGGGGACGCCTCCGCGAAGCCGCCCAATTGTTGACCCGCAAGATGCTGCCGGACGACGGATACATTGGACTGTCGCTCACCGGCGCCCTGACACCCGCCGGTCTGGGTAAGAGCTGCCTGATTCCATTGATGCGGGCCGGGTTCGTGGATTGGATCGTTTCCACCGGGGCGAACCTCTATCACGACCTGCATTTCGGACTCGACATGCATTTGCACAGCGGAACCCCGTTTCTCAACGACGTGGAACTGCACGAGGAAGGTGTCATCCGAATTTATGACGTGCTCTTCGACTACAACGTGCTGCTCGATACCGACGCTTTTGTGCGCGAGGTCATCCAGGGGCCCGAGTTCCAGCGGACGATGGGCACCGACGAGTTCCATTACCTGCTCGGCAAGTACGTCGCCGCGCGACAGAAGAAGCTCGGGATCAAGGACAGCTCCGTGCTCGCCACCGCCTACGAGTGCGGCATTCCCATCTTCACCAGCAGCCCGGGCGACAGCTCGATCGGCATGAACGTCGCCGCGATGGCCTTGCGCGATTCAAAGTTGATGTTCGACGTCAACCGCGACGTGAACCAGACCGCGGGCATCGTCTATCACGCCAAGAGCACCGGCCACACCAGCAGCGTGTTCATCCTCGGTGGCGGCAGCCCGAAGAACTTTATTCTCCAGACCGAGCCGCAGATCCAGGAGGTCATGGGCATCCAGGAAAAGGGTCACGACTACTTCCTGCAGTGCACCGATGCGCGTCCTGACACCGGCGGTTTGAGCGGGGCGACGCCGGCCGAGGCAGTGAGCTGGGGCAAGGTGGATCCGGACAAGCTGCCCGACTCGGTGGTCTGCTACACCGACAGCACGATAGCCCTGCCGCTGCTCACAGCGTACGTGACCGCCCGCGTGAAGCCGCGGAAGCTGAAGCGGCTGTACGACGACCGCGACGCCATTTTCGGCAAGGTCCGGGAGCGCTATCTGGCCACCGGAACGGTCGCCAAGATCACCACCAGCCGCAAGGTCGCCAAGCGCGCCAGCAGCATCGGTCTGCGAAAGAAGTAGCCGCAGTCTCTGGGCGCCGCGGGACGACCCCGCGGCGTTTTAGCGTCAAGTTTCGGGGGATTCGGTCGATGGAAAGAGGTGGGCCACGCCCCTGAACGCACCCTCATTGTCCGGGTACGTTCGAGGAAACGCGGCCGCACGCCACCCGTGAATGCCGAACTTTCCCCCGATGTGGATCCCCGGCATACCGCGGTTTCGTTCGGAGTCGTGTGCCCCCTCGCGGACACCACCGAACACGAGGCAACGGACGCGGCTCTCCGCGAGGCTAAAGACCAATATCCCGCCAAGTTGATCCACGAACTCCGGACACCACTTGGCGAAATCCTCGGTCTCGTTCGCCAGGTTCTCGACACCGACCTCCAGCCGCAGTCGCGACGGTGCCTGAACACCGTGATTTCCACCGCCGGCGCTCTGCTGAAGCGTCTCGACGAAACCCAAGCCTCTGGCGGCGGCGGCCCGTTCGTGGAGATCAAGCCCGGTCCGACCGATGGGGTGGATCGAATTCCTCAAAGGGTAAGCAGCCACCTGAACGCGGCATTTGCCGCCCTGATCGTCGGCGGGCTCGAACACGATGTGGTGGAGTCCATACCGAGCCCGGCCCCGATGCGGCCGTCATTCCCCGAAGCGGATCCATTTGCCGCTGTGACCCCGATCCTCGCCGAGACCGCTGGGATGTTCTGTGAATCCGCACCGTTGCTTCACCGCAAACTCTGCGATGCCGCGGCGGCCGGAAACCTCGATCTGGTCCAGTTCACTGCCAGCTCGTTGAAGGGCTCAATCTCGGTCTTCCCGGGAGTCCGCGGCGCTGCTGAATGCCATCGGAAGGTTCAGGAAATCGAGGAATTTGCCGCACTGGAATTGTTGGAGCAGGTCCAGGAGCTCGCGCCACTTCTGGAGCCCTACTTCGGACTGCTGCTGCATCATCTCGACGAGATCATCCATCCGCCGCACCACGCCTGATTCCGAGGTGTCTAGCGCGACACCCGGGATGCCGGCTTTTTGGCCGTAGTGGACAACGGCGCCGCTTCGAGCTGGATAGCCACCGGACAATGATCCGATCCGGGGATCTTCGCGTCGATCGACGCCGACTTCAGAGCAGGACGCAATCGCGAGGAAATGAGGAAGTAGTCGATGCGCCACCCCACGTTCCGCGATCGGGCGCCGCCCATCGGACTCCACCAAGTATAGTGTCCGCCCCCTTTCTCGAATTCGCGGAACGTGTCCACAAAACCCGCCTTCACCACCGCGTCAAAACCCGCCCGTTCCTCGACGGTGAATCCATGGTTCCGCACGTTGGCCTTCGGATTCGTCAGATCGATCGCGGTGTGGGCAACATTCAAATCTCCGCACCAGACCACCGGTTTGACCCGGTCTAACGCGCAGAGATAAGCCAGAAAGTCGCAATCCCACTGCTGTCGGTAGGCAAGACGCGTGAGCTCACGCTGCGAGTTCGGCACGTACACGTTCACCAGGAAGAACCCGGGAAACTCCACCGTGATCACGCGGCCCTCACGGTCGTGCTCTGCAATGCCAATGCCGCGCGTCACCTGGATCGGCCGTTCCCGGGTGAGGATCGCCGTGCCCGAGTACCCCTTCTTCTCCGCCCAGTTCCAATGGGTTTCATACCGATCGGACCACACCGCTTCGACCTGATCCGGCCAGCACTTGGTCTCCTGAAGGCACAGCACGTCCGGCGACTCCTGCTGCAGGTAGTCGAGGAAGTTCTTCTTCAGAACGGCGCGTAGGCCGTTGACGTTCCAGGAGATCAGCTTCACGCGGGAAAGGATGCTGGGCCGCGCTCCTCGGGCCAGCCCGAATCGTTCGCGGCAATCACTTTCCCGGACCGCCGCCAACCGTCACCCGGGGACGCAGCAATTCGAGGGTCTTGGGGCCAATGCCACTGACACGCTGAAGATCTTCGACCGAGGCGTAGGGCCGTCCGGCGATGATTCGATGGGCAAGAGCTTCGTTTACGCGCGGGAGCAGCTCCAAATCGGCCACCGAAGCCGTGTTGACGTCGAGGATTCGATGGGACCGTTCCGCGATCTGCTCGCGCGACTGGGGTTTGCCACACTGCTTCAATCCCACCGCGGCGAGGAGTCCACCCACCGCGAGTGCAGCGAGTTTGGAAACCAGCCGTGACGTCACGCGGCGGGTCACCTGGCGGCCCAGTCCATCCAATGAATTCCCCGAGGCACTCACGGCAGGTTCCTGGCGCAGTTCAGTTCAGCTTGCGAACCCAGATGTTCCGATAGTGCACCGGATTTCCGTGATTCTGGAGCAGCAACGGTCCGGTCGGCGTCGCACCGCTGAAGCGCGCCGCGGTTGTGGCATCGCCCTTTACCAGAATATGATCCTGCACCAGAACTCCGTTGTGCAGCACGGTGAACGATCCCGGGACTACAACGCCGTCCGCGCCGGGCTTCGGTGCGTGGAACACGATGTCGTACTGCTGCCATTCCCCCGGCTTGCGGCAAGCATTCACCAGCGGTGCGTTGTGACCGTAGAAGGAGGCTGCCTGGCCGTTGAAGTAGGTCTTGTTGTTGTAGGAGTCGAGCACCTGAATCTCGTATCGGCCCTGAAAATACACGCCGCTATTGCCACGCCCCTGACCCTCTCCGTTCACTTCCACCGGGCTTGCCCATTCCACATGCAGTTGGATGTCCCCGAACTGCTCCTTGGTCATGATGCCGCTCTCCTGAACCTCGGCAAACCCGTTCTCCACCTTCCACGCCGGCTCGCCGCCCTTCTCGCTGGTCCAGGCCGACAGATCCTTCCCGTCAAAAAGAACCATGGCATCGGAAGGGGCGCTTCCCTGGGTGCCCGGGGTCACCACCGCGGGTTCGGTTTCCGCGGCAAATGCAGAATGGAGGCACAGCAGGCTGGTAGTGAGTAGCAGGGACGGCGTTTTCATGATTTAGGGCGGGACCTGGGGTGGGCGATGAACGAATCAGGACGGCACGCGCCGAAGGCGAATTCAACCTAGAAACGGTGGTTCAAACCAGAAAGCCAACGCAGAACGCAGGCCCTGACAAGCCGATCTCATGTCCTTAGGCTCTTACCCAGAATGAGCGACGCGGAAAGCGACTTCCACTTCCGGTTTGGCGGGATTGCCCGGCTGTACGGCCGGACGGCCCTGGACCGACTGCGTCGCAGTCGTGTGATGGTGATCGGCATCGGTGGCGTGGGATCCTGGGTCGCCGAGGCCCTCGCCCGTAGCGCCGTCGGAAACATCATCCTGGTGGACCTGGACGAAGTCTGCGTCAGCAACATCAACCGTCAGCTCCCGGCCCTCAATTCCACCCTGGGACTCCCCAAAGTAGAAGTCATGGCCGCGCGGATCCGGGATCTCAACCCGGAATGCACGGTCGAGGCGCGCATGGAATTCTTTACCGAATCCAGCGCCTCCGCGCTCTTCGATCTGAAACCGGATTGCGTCGTGGATGCGATCGACGCCGTGTCCAACAAGTGCCGCCTCCTTGCTGGCTGTCGCGAGCGAAATCTTCCGGTGATCACCTGCGGTGGTGCCGGCGGCCGGCGTGATCCGACGCAGATCCGGGTCACGGATCTTGCTCGCGTTACCCACGACCGTCTCCTCAGCGATGTCCGAAAGCGCCTCCGCCAGGAGTTTGGATTTCCCCGTGGCGAGAAGAAGTTCGGCATCGACGCGGTCTGCTCTGCTGAAACCCCCGTGCTTCCCGCCGAGGACGGATCGGTGTGCGCCCGCTCCGAACTGCCCACGCCAGCCCAGGTAACTGAGGCAGGCACGCGAGACGGCGCCGGTCCCCGGTTGAATTGCGATTGGGGTTACGGTTCCGCCACTCCGGTGACCGGTACGTTCGGATTCGCTGCCGCCGCTTGGGCCATTCGGCAATTGATCGACCCCACCACTCCCACCACTCCCACCACTCCCACCACTCCCACAACCCCCACAACCTCCTGATTCCTCATGCATTCCCATCAAGAATCCCACTTCACCGCCGGGGACGCCGTACGGGACATCGTCATCGGCATGTCGGACGGCCTCACCGTGCCCTTTGCTCTCGCCGCCGGTCTTTCCGGAGCCATCGCCCAGACCCACCTAGTGGTCACCGCCGGCTTTGCCGAGATCGCCGCGGGGTCGATTGCCATGGGATTGGGCGGATTTCTCGCCGCCCGGGGTGATGCGGAACATTTCGCGAACGAAATGGCCCGTGAGGAAGAGGAGATCATCACCAAGCCCGAGGCCGAGGCTCAGGAAGTGCGCGACATCTTCCGCACCTACGGCCTGACCGAGGCTGAATCCGAGACCGTGGTCACGTCGCTCCGTCAGCGTCCGGCCGACTGGGTAAAGTTCATGATGCGCTTCGAACTGGGTCTGGAGGAACCGGAGCCGGCCCGCGCCTGGAAGAGTGCTGCCACCATCGCGGGTGCCTACATCCTGGGAGGCATCATCCCACTGAGCGCCTACATGATTCTCGCTGACGTGCATCAGGCCCTCAAGCTGTCCACCGTCGTCACGCTGGCCGCACTGGCCGTTTTCGGCGGTGTGAAGGGCCGCGTGACCGGCGTCCCGGCGCTACGCAGCGGTATGCAAACCTGCATCATCGGCGGCCTCGCAGCAGCTGCAGCCTTCGGCATCGCTCGGTGGATTTCTTGATATCCGAACTCAACCTGAGCCCCTCGCAACGTTCGCCTGCACCGCGCATCCATCACGCCATCGCCCCTGCCGCGGTGGGCGAAGCGGTGGAGGCGGGCGCGGAGCGACGCCGGCGCGAGGCGAACCGTTGGCGCATGCGTTCGAAGGTCAGGTAGATGACCGGTGTGGTGTAAAGCGTGAGGGCCTGCGAGACGATCAGGCCACCCACCACCGCCACACCGAGCGGGCGTCGCAGCTCTGACCAAGTT
>JANXMD010000463.1 GCA_025354845.1 Verrucomicrobiota bacterium
CTTCCAGCGTGCGGCGAAAGGCGCTGCTCGGTAAACCCAAGCGCAATTGCCTTCCCTCCACTTTTAAACTCAAATCCCCCAGCCACCGATTGGTGAACGGGGCGTGTGCCCCACGATTGCGTTGTTTTCATCTACCACCAATCACTTCCCATTCGGTGGCTCTCTTTCAACTGCATCCTTTCGGCTAAGCTCAACTTCCTCACAATCCGATCGATGGGTGTGCTCCGAAGCTCAGGGCGGAAAGGTTTGGAGCACCGCAAAGGTCAATAGATTGGCACAAGGGAGTGCGGTTTCTGGGCTGCGGAAACTCGCTTTCAGCGCTTGGGGGCGAATGAGGGAGATTTCTGCGGCTCGCTCCCTGGCTGGAGTTGTGGTGAGCCGTTGGGTCAGAACGGCGAGGCTGGAGGTCTGGCGTGGGACGATTTTGTGGACGGACCTCGGGGGCCGCGATGATTGCTGGGTGTCAGGTAATTCATCCCAGCGCCATCGGCGCGCCATCGCTGTAGAAACGATACCAAGGGAACGCCCGAGCTCCATTGGGAGCGACATTGTCAGGTGCCCTCCACGACGGATGATGCCGCCCCGCTTGGGCTCGAACGGGTAGCGCATGGCTGGCTACAACGATGTCACCCCCCTGGGGTTCCGAGGTCTCTCCGTCCCGATTCGTCGTCCTCTTGCTCTGGCCAGGAAGCGTTGGAATGCCGTGAAACAGGTGTCCTTGGGGTTGAGCTCGGTATCCTCGACTTGAGGAGGGCTCCGCCTGGACTCGGTTCGGGGTCGGCCGGTCTTTGCGATTCGATCGATCGGGAAACTGGGCTTGCCTTCACCTATTGGCCCGGTAGCCTTTCCGTCTCCTGTTGCTCGAAAAACAGGCCAATTCTCGACCAATTTCTACCGGCTCTAGGCTTTATGGCTGTCAACGCAAACGACCTCCGCAAGGGGATGGCGATCCAGTACAACAACGACGTATGTGTCGTCCTCGAGGTGACGCACCGCACGCCGGGCAATCTCCGCGCGTTTGTGCAGGGCATCCTTCGCAGCATTCGCACCGGCAAGTCGATGGACGTGCGCTTCAGCTCGACTGAAAAGGTCGAGACCGTGCCCCTGAACACCTACAAGATGGATTTCAGCTACAAGTCCGGTGACGACTATGTCTTCGTAAACCCCGAGACGTTTGAGGAGGTCACCGTGACCCCCGAGCTGGTTGGCGAAGGGAAGCACTTCCTGATCGAGAATGCCTCGGTCCAAATGACCTTCGTCGAGGACAAGGCCGTGCAGGTTGAAATCCCGGCGAGCGTTGTCCTCTTGGTGTCGGATGCGCCGGAAGGCGTCCGTGGGGACTCCGCCAACAACGTCCAGAAGGCCGTCACCCTGGAGACGGGTCTGGTCGTTCAAGCCCCCCTGTTCATCAAGACGGGCGAGAGGATCAAGATCGACACCCGCACCGGCAAGTACATGGAGCGCGCCTGAGCGAGCGATTGGGCCGTTCGTGGCCCGAGTCGATGAATTTGGTTCAGGGGTTCGCGCCCCTGATTCCGTGTGAAACTGATCGGCCCGCTGCAAGGCGGGCCGTCTTTTTTAGATCACGAGACTCCCGTCTGGAAGGGGTGGCGTTCTTCCGTCGGATCGTTCCATGATCGGGCATGCCCTCGCCGTCCCCTCTCCCAGGGCTCATTCTGGGTGTCGCCTGCCTTGTCGTGAGCCTGACCGGCCGGCTCGGCGCGGAGACTGCCGCCTCGGCCGAAAAGCCGCCGGGCTACACCATTCCCGTTTTGGATCTTTCCGGTGACGCGTCGCGTCGCGTAGTGGTGGATCATCGTCCGGGGGTCTACATCGGACATCCCACCACCGTCCTTCTGGAGGATGGTCACACGCTCTTGTGCGTCTATCCCCTCGGACACGGTCGCGGCGCCATCCAGCTCAAGCGCAGCCCGGATGGGGGGCGTACCTGGTCGGATCCCTTGCCGGTTCCCCAGAATTGGGCCACTTCGCTCGAGACGCCCACCATCCATCGAGTGGTGGATGCCCAGGGAAAGAAGCGGTTGATCGTCTGGTCGGGCATGTGGCCGGCTCGACTGGCGGTGTCCGAGGACGATGGCGTGCAGTGGACGCCCTTGAAGCCGGCGGGTGACTGGGGCGGCATCGTGGTGATGGGGTCTGTGGAACCGGTGCGGGGTCGTCCGGGAATGTATCGAGCGTGGTTCCATGACGATGGCCGCTACATTCGCCAGGGTGCCAAGCCCGCAAATCCGGTGGAATTCCGAGTGTATCAGGTGGAGTCCCGCGACGGTGGCCTGACCTGGAGCCCGCCCCGCGAATTGGTGGCCTCTGCGGAAGTGCACCTGTGTGAACCCGGGGTGATTCGCTCGCCGGACGGCCGCACGCTGGCGATGTTGCTCCGTGAGAATTCCCGCCGCAGGAACTCGCACCTGATGATTTCCACCAACGAAGGCGTGACGTGGTCGGCTCCCGTGGAATTGCCGGGTGCGCTCACCGGTGATCGTCATGTGGGACGCTATGCGCCGGACGGCCGGTTGCTGATTTCCTTCCGCGACACCACG
>JANXMD010000475.1 GCA_025354845.1 Verrucomicrobiota bacterium
AGACGAACAGAATCTTGCCTTCGCTCGTGGTGAGGATGTTGCCGGTGATGTTCTGGATCCAGCCGTCGGTGCCGAGCTCGACCGCGCCCACGAGCACGTGGGTGATGAGCAGGACGAACAGCAGCCAAGCGCCGATCGAGAAGCCGGTCATGACGGCAACCGCGACCCAGAGAACGCCACCGATGCCGTAGGCCACCGGATCCGAGAGGTGGAGCGCGTTCTGGAAGAAGAGCACCAGGAGGTACACCGCCACCGCGGAACCAAGGATGCCGACATCCTTGAGCATTTCACCGACCGAAAGTCCCTTGGCCGAGGCCTCGGACTTCGGGAAGCTCTGCCCCATGAACATCAGGCCGTAGCCAATGGTGGGGACGAGGAACAGCCCGAGCTGGAGTTTCCAGCTGAGTTGCATCTGGTCGCCAAGAATCCAGCCAACGAGACCGCCGAGCACGAGACCCGCGGGCCAGGAGGCGTGGAGGATGTTCAGATAGTGGGTGCGGTTCTGAGGGAACAGCGTTGCCACCAGCGGATTCGCCACCGCCTCCAGCGTGCCGTTGGCGAGGGCGAAGATGAAGGTGCCCCAATAGAGGAAGTTGTAGGCTTGGTCCTGCGTCTGGCCCTTGGCGGCGCCGAAAGTCACAAACGCCGAAAGCACGTGGAAGAGAAACGCGGCGATGACCAGCTTTCCGTAGCCGATCTTGTCCACGATCACGCCGCCAATGATGATGCCGAAGCAAAACCCGGTGAAGCCGGCGCCACCGATGGCTCCCAGCTGGGCGCCGGTGAAGCCAAAGTCGGCCGCCCAGTTGGCAAGGATGCCGCCGCGGATGCCGAAGCCGATGCCCGCCGCGAGAATGGCCGCAAAGCCGGCCCAAAGGAGGCGTTTTGCATTGGGTACAATGCCGATGTCGTTTCCGTTGCTCATAGAATCTGGCTGCTCGTGGTTGCTCGTTAAATGCCAACGCATGCGCGGAGACGCGTGCATGCGGGAACCCCGTCAGTAAACCGGTTTGGACCGTGGGCGTCCACCAAAACGATACGGCCGGACGGGGAAGACCCCGGCCGGCCGCCGTGAAAACATCTCGAGATCCGGATCAGACCCCGCGGAAGTTCGGAATGACGATCTTCTCGCCGCCACGCATCGCGGACTCGTGGGCCAGGATGCCGACCATGGTCCAGTTCACCGACTGGTGCACATCCGGAAAGCTTGGCCGGTTTTCCAAGACCGCGGTGACGAACTCGTGCGCCAGGTGCGGATGACTGCCACCGTGACCGCTGCCCTGGAGGAAGCTCAGATGAACGTTCTCCGCCATGTCGTAAACGCCCTTGCTGGTGAAGTCGCGAATCTCCGCCGGCAGCAGGTGCGCGAAGTCGGGAATCTTCACCTTCTCCACCTTTTCGCCGCCGAGGTGCAACACAGGATCATCGTGTTCGGTGAGCTGCCACTCGAAGGAGGTCTCCGAGCCGTAGCAGTCGAAGCTCTCGCGATACTGGCGCGCGGCGTCGAAGAGGTAGCGGGTCACCTCACCAGCCACGTCTTGATTTCGGACCTTGAAGTGGGCGGTCTCGAAACTGAAGGGCGAGCCGTACTTGGCGATAAGCTTGTCGGCAATGCGGCCGGATCCGAGGCAGGACACAAACTCCGCCTCGCCGTTGAGGATGCCGAGGCACGGGCTGACGCAGTGCGTGGCATAGTGCATCGGGGGCAAACCCTCCCAGTAGCCGGGCCAGCCGTACATATTCTGGAGATGGCTGCCGCGGACGAACTGGATCCGCCCCAGCTTGCCGGTGTCGCGCAACTCGCGGACGTACAGATACTCGCGGCTCCACACCACGGTCTCCATCATCATGTACTTCTTCCCGCTCTCCTTGGCGGCCTTCACGATTTCGCGGGCCTCCTCAAGGGTGGTGCAGGCCGGGACGGTGCAGGCCACGTGCTTGCCGGCGCGGAGCGCGGCGATGGACTGTGAGGCGTGCAGGTGGATCGGCGAGTTGATGTGCACCGCGTCCACGTGGGGATCGCGAAGCAGGTCCTCGAAGCTTTGGTAGCGCTTCTCGACCCCGAACGCCTTGCCCACGGCATCCAGCTTTTCCTTCGAGCGCTGGCAGATGGCGTACATGGTCGCCTGGGGATGACGCTGGTAGATGGGGATGAACTCGGATCCGAAACCGAGTCCGACGATGGCGACGTTGAGTTTGCGGCTCATGATGATGGTAAAGCGCTCTCCCCGGAGCCGGGCCCGGAATGGGCGCTGACTTCGGGAAGGACAGGGCAAAGCTAACGCGGCCTCCAAAAACACCGTCAACGCCAAAGTCCAAAAAAGCCGCCAACCGCTGAACGTTTGCGCTCCCCTGCTGAGCTTTTGCGCCGAGCGGCGGCTCCTTCCGCGGCGAAGGGCGAAAAATCGCTCGCCAACCGACCCCGCGCCCCCCGATAACCTGTGCTTTGAAATTCGGACCATGAACGAACAGATCGTCATCCTTGACTTCGGGAGCCAGTACACCCAGGTGATCGCACGCCGCGTCCGTGAGGCGCAGGTGTATTCCACGATTCTCCGGTTCGATACCCCGGCCGAGGAAATCCGCAAATTGGCCCCCAAGGGGATCATCCTGTCCGGCGGCCCCAGCTCGGTCTATGCCAAGGGCGCGCCGCTTCCCGACAAGGAGATTTTCAAGCTCGGCATCCCCATCCTCGGCATCTGTTACGGCGTGCAGATCCTGGCGCACCACCTCGGCGGCCGCGTTGAAAAGGGACAGAATCGCGAATACGGAAAGGCCGCACTCACCATTCGCGACGGCTCCTGCGCCCTCTTTCGCAAGCTGCCCAAGTCCGTGCAGGTCTGGAACAGCCACGGGGACAAGCTCACCAAGATTCCCACCGGCTTCAAGGCGGTCGCCACCACGGACAATTCGGAATTCGCCGCCATTGAGGACCGGAAGCGCCGGATGTTCGGTATCCAGTTTCACCCCGAGGTCGTCCACACGCCGAAGGGCCGCGAGATTCTCAACAACTTCATCCACGGAATCTGCAGCTGCGGCCGCTCGTGGACCATGCGCCATTACGTGGACCAGGCGATCGAGGAGATCCGCCGTCAGGTAGGCAAAGAGCGCGTGATCCTGGGTCTCTCCGGCGGGGTGGACTCCAGCGTCGCCGCGGCGCTCCTGCACAAGGCCATTGGCGCGCAGCTCACCTGCATCTTCGTGAACAACGGCCTGCTGCGGGCCCGCGAGGAGGACGTGGTTCAAGAGGTGTTTGGACGCCACTTCAAAATCCATCTCCAGTACGAAGAAGCCACCGAATTATTCCTCCGCAAGCTCAAGGGCGTCACCGATCCCGAACGCAAGCGCAAGATCATCGGAAAGACCTTCATCGACGTCTTTCAGGCCGCGACCCGGAAAGTCGGTAAGGCCAAATTCCTGGCCCAGGGAACGCTCTATCCCGACGTCATCGAGTCCGTACCCATCGCGGGCAATCCGGCGGCAATGATCAAG
>JANXMD010000489.1 GCA_025354845.1 Verrucomicrobiota bacterium
CCACCTGCGCGTCGGTCAAATCGGGATACATGGGGAGGGGCAGGATGCGCCGGGAGACTGCTTCCGCCACTGGGTAGTCGCCCGCCTTCCACCCTTGGTCGGCGTAGCATTGCTGAAGGTGCAGGGGTTTCGGATAGTAGATCAGCGTTGGTACCCCGCTGGCGGCCAGGTGCGCTTGGAGGGCGTCGCGATCATCCGCGAGTAGGGCGTACACATGATAGACGTGCTGATTGCCTGGGGCGGTCTCGGGCAACTCCACTGGAAGGTCCCGCAGGCCGGCGTCGTAGCGAGTGGCGATGGCCGCGCGGCGGGTGTTCCAGGCGTTGAGATGCGGCAGTTTCACTCGTAGCAGCGCGGCTTGCAGGTCGTCGAGGCGTGAATTGTAGCCGTGCAGGTCGTGGTGATAGCGCTTCTGGATGCCGTGGACCCGCAGCATGCGCAGCTTCGTTTCCAGGGCGGGATCCGATCCCACGATCATGCCGCCGTCGCCGCAGGCTCCGAGGTTCTTGGTGGGATAAAAACTGAGACATCCCAACGTACCCAACCCGCCGACCGGCTTGCCGTCGAGCGTGGCGCCAATCGCCTGGGCGCAGTCCTCAACCAGTGGGAGGCCGTGGGAGTGGAGTTCCGTGAGCGGAGCCGCTTGGCCGAACAGATGAACCGGAATAATGGCCTTGGTTCGCGTCGTGAGTCGTCGAGCGACGTCGTCGGGATCGATCGTGAATCGCCGGGGGTGGATGTCGGCGAACACGATCTTCGCGCCGACTTGGTGGATGCTTTCAGCCGGCGCGATGTAGGTAAACGGGGTGGTGATCACCTCGTCGCCAGGGCCGATGTCCAGCGCGCGCAGAGCCAGGGTGAGGGCGTCGGAGCCCGAATTCACGCCCACGCCGAATCCGGCGCCGCAGTAGGAGGCGATCTCACCTTCGAAGGCGGAGACGTTGGGCCCGAGGATGTAGTGGCCGCGGGCAAGTGCGGCTTCAGCGGCGGCGAGGAGTTCGGTGCGAAGCGTGTCGAACTGCGCAACCGGATTCAAAAACGGAACGTTCATGCGGTTGCCGGGAGTTTGCCCGGAAGGTCATCGCGATAGAAGCGTCAACCCGGCTTAACCTGGATCATTGCGGTTTGAACTGAGCCTGGGCCTTGGGCTGGAGCGCGCGCAGCCGGTCGACCCGTTGAGCATCGGTGGGATGGGTGCGCAGAAACCAAGGGGTGTCGCCGCCTTGTTGGCGGTTGAAATCGGCGAAGCGCTGCCAGAATTCGACAGCGGCGGCCGGGGTGTAGCCGGCCCGCGCCATGTAGAGGAGGCCAATTTCGTCCGCCTCGGATTCTTGAAGACGGCTGTGGGGCAGGGCCACTCCCAGCTGGGTGCCCAATCCCCAGGCATTCTTCATCAGCGGGCCGTACTTGGCGTAGCGCGACTGATCCACCCAGGACGAGGCCACCTCGGTTCCCACCTGAAGCCCGACAGCCTCGGTCATGCGCTCGCCGCCGTGCCGAGCCACCGCGTGGGCGACCTCATGCCCGATGACCGTGGCCAGCCCGGCGTCGTCCCGGCAAATCGGAAGAATGCCGGTGTAAACGCCCACCTTCCCGCCCGGCAGGCAGAAGGCATTGGCTTCCTTGCTGTCGAACACGACGAATTCCCATTGGGCACCAGGGAGATTGGCCACCGCCGCGATGCGCCGACCCACTCGCTGAACCTGTTCGTTGGCCTTGGGATCCCGGCTGATGGGAACCTCCTTCTTCATCTGGGTGAAGGAGGTGAGCCCCAACTGCATTTCATCCGAGGCCGAGAAGATGTTGATCTGATGACGGCCGGTTTCGGGAACCGTCTGACATCCGGAGCCCCCAAAAAGCAGGACGATGAGCGCGATCAGGAAGAAGGGTTTGCGGTGGGGCTGCATAACCTCGGAACGAAGCAGATCCGGGGCGAGTCGACAAGTCCGGGCTCCAGTCCCTTGGAGATCACGTCGGTCGCCGTGGCGGGTGTCCGGAGTGTCTTTCCGCCTCAGGTAGGGGAGTCACCTACGGATCCTGAGGCCCAAATAGGTTAACGGGCCGGGAATCCCGGCGCTATATCTGGGGCGCGGTTGGTGCGGGATGATTCCGTTTCCACCGCAAACGAATATGAACAAACACCGTTTTTCGTTTGGAATCGCAATCGCCGGAACCCTGGCGGTTCTGTTGATGGCCAGCCCTGGTTTCGCCGCTCTGGTGACGCAGTCCTCCGTTACCGTGAACGAGGCGAGCACGTCCCAGTTCCAGGGCGCCCCCTCGCTCGGGTCGCTCTTGGGAACCGCGGGGGCCCTCGTTTGTCTTGGAATCCTGACGGTCGCCGGGCTGATGCGTTCCCGGGCCCGCACCGCCTGAGGGTTTCTCACCGAATTTCGTCACGGGCGCCGTTTCCCCCGGGAAGCCGGCGCCCGTTTTGATTTCAATGCAAGGCGAGGTGCGGGAATTTTCCGCCATTTCGGGACTGCGTGAGGCGGACTAGATCGGCGAGCGCACCGGGACGTAGCTTCCCGCCGCCGATCACCCGGGTTCCGGGTTCGAGCACGGCCACAC
>JANXMD010000399.1 GCA_025354845.1 Verrucomicrobiota bacterium
TCGAACCCTGAAGGTGCTGGAGGGCCGGCCAAACATCGTGGACCTGCTGAAGAATCACGAAATCCAGTTGGTGGTGAACACCCCGAGTGGCGCAGCGCCCCGCGAGGACGAAGTCCGCATCCGCTCCACGGCGGTGATGACTGGGACGCCGATCATGACCACGGTCAGTGGCGCCCGCGCCGCCGCCTTCGGCATTGCCGCCCTCAAACGCGCGGGCTACACGGTGACGACCGTTCAGGAATACCACTGATCCCGAACGCCGCACCCTCTGGCCGGTATCGTTTTCAAAAAGGGCACGCAGCAATGCGTGCTTTTTTTGGGGTCGAACTTGTGTCGCGGTGCGCGGAAGCGTCTTACACCGGCGATTGAAGCGTTTACGCGGAACTCGCCGCACCCGACCTTTTTCGATTGGGAATAAAAACGGCCCAGGCCTTCAGGACTGGGTTCCGATGAGGTGGGAGTCGTCGAGTCCCGGAGGGACGACAGAGGTGCCTTTCTGCCATCCCTCCGGGATTTGATCCGTGTTTAGGCCTGATCCCCGGCCTGAAGGTCGCGGCTGTTTTCACCCGCTTCCGAAGAACCGAATGAAGCCATTCCTCTCCGTCTGCATCCGCGTCCATCCGCGGTTCAGACGTTCGTTTTCCGAATAAAGGACAGGGTGGATCTCGCATCCCTCAACCGTCCTCGAAAAACAAAAAACCCTCCGGTTGCCCGGAGGGTTTTGAAGTGTCAGTTCGCTTAGAACTTGTAGATGACGTTCAGAGCGAGGCTGTAGTCGTTGCGCTTGGCACCAGTGCCGAAGATCGCAGCGGCGCCGTTGGCGGCGTGATCCCAGCGGAATTCAGCGCGGGTGACAACGTTGGCCCAGAGCGAGTAGTCGAGGGTCAGCGTGCTGCCGAAGAACTTCTCGTCGTTGCCGCCACCGAAGTAGCCGCCGCTCGAGGTGGCGTATTCTTCGCGGACGTTGGCCTTCAGCTTCTCAGTGAGGGTGTAGGTGGCATATCCAGAGATGGAGTTGCCGTAGGTGCTCACGCCGGAGCCGTTGGCGAGGTAGTCGTAGCCGACACCGAGGCTCAGAGCCTTGATGGGGGTCGCGACCGAGGCGCCGACGTACAGGTTGACGGCATCCTTCTTGGAGGCAAAGGCGCCAGTGCCGTTGGCTCCGCCGCCGCCGTCGACGACGCCAGCGTACAGCGAGGAACCAGCCAGCCAGCCGAGACTCTCAGGAGCCTTGACGGTGACGGCAGCCATGTAGGTCTTGATCGACTCGCCGGCACCGGCCTTGGCGTTGATCTTGCCGAAGGCAGTGTCCGCGACGCCCGCAGTGGCTCCGATGATTTCGGAGAACTGATAAGCGGCAAGGATGCCAGTGTGGCTCAACGGCTCGAGAGCGAAACCGAAGGAGCGGCTGAAGTTCGGGTTACCGTTCGCATCAGCCACTTCGTAGCCGATGATCGGGTCGAACTGGCCGAGCTTGAAGTCGAGGCCATTGCCAACCGGAGCGCGGAGGGCAACGTACGCCTGCTTCACAGCGAGATCGCTGCCGCTGAGGCTGCCGGGAAGGCCGCCAGCGTCAGGACCAAACCAGAGCTCGGTCTTGTAACCGGCCGACCAGGTGCCCTCGTCGAGAGGCTTCTCGAGAGCGAGCTTCACCACGTCAACGTTGAATCCGTCCTGGCGATCATTGCCAGTGTTGACGAAACGAGCGGCCTGATTGTGTCCGGAACCGAAGTTCCAAATGGCCGACGTGTCAACGTAACCACTGAGAGTGGTCGCCGGCAACAGGGTGTTAACCGGGTGGGACTCTTCCGCGAGCACCGCCGAGGCGAGGCTCACCATACCGGTGGCCGCCAACGCAACTGTCCACTTGTTCATCATGTCAGTTCCTCCTGAACTACTATCAATTATGTGTTGTTAGTCGTGTGCGAACTTTCGTGGCTGAAAAACGGTTCATCCACGGCGCCCAAAATGGCGCGTCTGGAGGGGACTGTAAAAACCCGCCGGTTCGATTGACAACTCCTTTTTTCGGAGTGGAGAGGTCCGCTTTATGTCGGGCGACCTGAAAAACACTCAACCGACTGTCCTTGAATAGGTTGAAGAATCTTGATTCGCGGATGACGGGCGATGATTTCCGCGGCCATCCACTTTCGTGCCTCCGCTTCCCCATGGCCCAGAATCACGGTTTTGGGATGAACCCGTCCCACCCAGTCGACCAAATCTTCGCGCTGCGCATGGGCGGTTAGATCAAAGCTTTCCACCCGACACCGCTTTCGGATTCGGCCCGACCCCGCTCCGAAAAGGAAAGACTCCCCCTGCGGCGTCGCTCGGAGGCGCCCAGCCGGCGAATTCGGATCGGAGTACCCCACGAAGAAAATCCCCGCCCGGGGCTGTTCCAACATGCGGGTCGCCAAGGTGTGCGACCCCGTATTCTCGGTCATCATCCCGGCCGTCATGACGAAGATCTTGGGACCGTTCAATCCGATCGACTCCACTTCCCGACCGGACAGGACGGTCAACTGGAGGGACTCGGTAAGACGCAGCCGGGGGTGCGACCGGTGGGTGTTGCCCGCCTGAAGATCGTAGATCTCCGTGAAGACCCGACCGAGTCCGCCGATATAGACCTGCTGTTTGCGGATCTTTCCCTTCTGCATGAGCATCGCGAGAAAGGCCAGGATCTCCTGGGTCCGGCCCAGCCCGAACGCTGGGATCAGGACGGGGCCGTTTCGCTCCAGCACGGAGCGCAGGTTTTCCTCCAGACGTTCCAGCTCCATCTCGCGCGTGAAGCCCGCCGGAACCGGGTGACTGCCACGGGTTGACTCCAGGATCACGGTATCGGCCCGGACATCGTCAAATCGGGCCGCACGCAACAAGGTCTGATCGTGGAAGCAGACATCCCCAGAATAGAACAGGCTGCTCTTCCCGCTGCGCACCAGCACGCCCGCGGAACCGAGCGTGTGCCCGGCATCGAAGAACTCCAACGTCGGCGAGGTCGCCTTGCTGG
>JANXMD010000608.1 GCA_025354845.1 Verrucomicrobiota bacterium
CTATGGTCTTTGACGAATGCCCGCCGCACACGGCCTCGAAGGAAGACGTGCTCAAGGCGGTCAAGCGCACCCTTCGATGGGCGGCGGAGTGTCGCGTGCAGCCGCGCGCGCCCGGGCAGTTTGTTTTTGGCATCGTCCAAGGCACCCACCATCCCGATCTCAGAAAGAAGTGCGCCGAAGAACTCGTCGCGATGGACTTCGACGGCTATGCGATTGGCGGCGTGAGTGTTGGCGAACCCGAGCCCGAGATGATGAAGGCGGTGGAGATTTCCGAACCGCATCTCCCCGAGCACAAAGCCCGCTACGCCATGGGGCTCGGGACGCCGGCGCAGATGGTCGAGTTGGTGGCACGCGGCGTCGATATGTTCGATTGCGTTCTCCCGACGCGCATCGCTCGCAATGGCACCGCGTTCACCCGGAAGGGCACGTTTGCCGTGAAGGGCGGCGCGGTGAAGGCAGATTTCAGTCCGATTGAGCAGGGGTGCACCTGCTTCGCCTGCCAGAACCACACGCGCGCCTACATTCGGCACCTGATGAATGTGAACGAGATTCTCGGCCTGCGGTTGGTGAGCATCCACAACAGCCACTTCTATCTTGAGGTGATGCGTGAGATCCGTTCGCACCTGGCGGCGGGGACGTTTGCCGAATATCGACGCGAGTTCATCGCGAATTACGTGCCGTCGGAAACCGTGCGTCGGGATCGCGCTGCCGCTGCTGCTGCGGCGGCGTAGTGCGGGGAATTGGAACCGCAGAGACGCGGAGGCGCTAAGAAGAAGGAAGATCTGGGTGAACTTCAGCCGACTGCAGCGGGTGGAAGCAGACCGAGAATGGCCTGCGCCGCGCGGTGGCTGGCTCCGGGCGTGCCTAGCTGCGCGCGGACGCGCCCGAGGGCCTCAATCGCCTGCGACCGGGCTATCGAGTTGGCGAAATACGGTCCCAGGGCGCCGGCCAGCGCCTCAGGTGTTGCGGCATCCTGAACAAATTCGGGCATCACCGGCGCCTGCGCCAGCAGGTTGGGCATGGTGAGATAAGGCACCGTCACGATGCGCCGTCCGATCGCATAGGTCAGGGCGTTGGTCTTGTACAGGGTCACCGTGGGAACACCGAACCAGGCGCATTCCAAGGTCACGGTTCCGGTGCAGGCGAGCGCGGCCGTTGCGGTTTGCAGGGCCTCGGAGAGTTCACCGACCTGAAGCTCCATGGGGAAGTCCGTTGGCAGCATCGGGCGGACGAATTCTGCCAGCGACTCCGACGGCAACACCCAGCGGAATCGCGCCTTCACCGTCTTCTGCAGGCGCCGCGCCGCGTCCAGCATCACCGGCACATGGCGGACCAACTCACCGCGTCGGCTTCCGGGCAGCAGCACGAGCGTGGGGGCGACGGTTGGCTGCCTTGAAGGTGCTTGGGCCGCGGCGTGGCGATCCACGAGCGGATGACCAACAAACTCCACGCGCAAACTAGGCGTGTGCCGTGCGTACCACTCTTTTTCGAAGGGAAGGATGCTCAGCAGCAGATCATGGATCTTCGCAATCTGCCGGGCCCGGCCAGGGCGCGACGCCCACACTTGCGGCGACACGTACTGCACCAGTTTCGGGTTCCAATTCAGAAAGGGCCCCGACTGAACCGCGTCACGGACATGACGCGCCAGGCTGCCGTTGAACCCAAAGAAATCGACCCCCACCACCACTGCCGGCGTCTCCGCACGGGCGAGCGCGACGAGGTCGTCGCGGAATCCCTGGAAACGGCGAACTTCCCTCAGCGATGGGATTCCGATCACCGAGTGCCGGGTAAGATCCAGCGCCAGGTCCACCCCGGCCGCGGCCATCCTCTCGCCCCCGGCGCCAAAAAAGCGCAGGGAACGGCCGTCCGCAGCGGCGCGAAGGGCCGTCACCAGCTCAGCGGCGAGCTGATCGCCGCTCGGCTCTCCAGCGACCAGCATGATGGATAGCGGGGTCACGTCGTTCCGACAGCCTCGGCGACCCCCAAGTGGGAATGCAAGCCGGGGGCGCTCGGCGCTCCTCCCGTTGTTCCAAAAATCGACCTCGTTTCCAGGGGACGCCCCCCAAAACAGGCTCCGTCAATGGAGATTTGCTTGAAGCCTTAACGGGGTGGAAAGAAATCTACACCCCCATATCTTGTGGTATTGTGAATAACTTACCCTCTATCTGGTGGGGTTTCGGCTTGCCGGCAGGAGGGCCCTTACCTTGACTCTCGGGTTGCCATGTACCTCAAGAATCTCACCGCACTGGGCTTCAAATCGTTTGCCGACAAGATGTCGCTGAACTTCCAGCCCGGAGTGGCCGCCATCGTGGGGCCCAACGGCTGCGGCAAGTCCAACGTGTCGGATGCCATCCGTTGGGTGCTGGGTGAGCAGTCGGCCAAGGTGCTTCGCGGTGGCGAGATGGCCGACGTCATTTTCAACGGCACCGATTCCCGGAAGCCGATGGGCATGGCCGAGGTGAGTCTGACCTTGGGCGACGTGGACACCGAACAGCTCCGCGCTGCGGGCATTACGGTGGACTTCAACGAGGTCACCATCACTCGCCGCGTATTTCGCGACGGAGGGTCTGAGTATTTCATCAACAAAGTGGGCTGCCGGTTGCGCGACATCCAGCAACTGTTCATGGGCACGGGAATGGGCAAGGCGTCCTACTCGATCATGGCTCAGGGCAACATCACACAAATCCTTTCCAGCCGCCCTGAAGATCGTCGGCTGGTTTTCGAAGAAGCGGCGGGAATCACCAAGTTTAAGTCCCAGCGCAAGGAAGCCCTCCGAAAGCTCGAAAGTACCGAGCAAAACCTTCTGCGCGTTCAAGACCTCATCAAAGAAGTGAAGCGCCAAATTGGCTCCCTGCAACGGCAGGCTGGCAAGGCGCGCCGATTCAAGTCGCTTCAAGCGGAGCTTCAAAGCCTCGAGACGCAGTTGGCGCGTCACCAGTTCGATGTCCTCCAGCAGGAGATTGCTGCCCGTCAGGAGGAGCTGCTGGTGGTGTCACGCGACATGGAAGCCAGCCAGGAGTTGGTGCTGAAGACCGAGGACGAAATCCTCCAATTGCGCACGCGACTCGGGGAGTTGGAGCAAGAGATTTCGCTCAACCAGCAGCATGGTCTTGAATTAAAGGCGGATTCGGATCGGCACGGAGCAAAGATTGGTTTCAACGAGCAGCGAATTCAGGAACTGGAAAGCCAAAACGAGCGTGCATTGCAGGACATCCGACAGTCGGAGGAGCGGTGCGCTATCGCCCAGGAGGAATTGCTGGCGGTGACCGAACGATTGGAGGCCTCTCAGGTATCGCTGAGCGCACTGCGTTCGGGCCTTGAGGAGCGTCGCAATGCGTTGCAGGCGGTCGAGCGGGAAGTGTCCACCGGGCAGGAATCCCTCCGCGTCGCACAATCGCAGGCGTTCGCGGCGGCGCAGGGACTTGCCCGTACTCGCAATGAACTCAATCAGCTCGATCTGCAGAAACAGGGCAACGTGGTCCGCCTCGAAAAGCTCGCCGCCGAACGGGTCGGGCTGGAGGAGGAACGGAACCGTCTGGAGGCGCGCCTCACCGAGTTCTCGATGCAGGTCGAGTCCGAGCGTCTGAGCGTCCAGGCCTCGCGCGGCACGCTGGAGGAGCGCCAGCAGCGGGTGCGTGAACTTCAGGGCGAGATCGCCACGGCTCAGCATCAGCTCGATGGCGTGGTGCGCCAGCAGGCGGAGAAGCGCAGTCGGCTAAACGTCCTGGAGCAGCTCGACACCCAGCACGAGGGTTTCGCTGCCGGCGCGCTCGCTGCACTCCGCCAGTCCGATGCGGTCCTCGGATCGTTGGCCGACAAGATCCGAGTTCCCGGTGATTTGGTCCCCGCCATTGAAGCGGCGCTCGGACATCATCTCCAGTTGGTGCTGACTCAGAATGCAGAGTCCGCCACCCGCATCCTTTCCGATCTCAGCGCCGGCGGAAAGGGACGTGCCAGCCTCGCCGCGCTGTCCTTGTCGCCGGCGGGCTCTGAAGTTTCCGCGGCTTCCGAAGGCCTGCCCGGGCTGAGGGCCCTGGATGGAGTGGAGTGCGAGGAGTCGGTAAAGCCGCTCATTGAGGGGTTGCTCGGTCGCACCCGGATCGTTGCCGATCTCGCCGAGGCCACCACGGCCTGGACGGCCTGCGGCGGGGCGTTGGATTTCGTCACTCGCAACGGCGAAGTGTTGACCCGTCTGGGAATCTATACCGGCGGCGCCGTGGGCAATTCCGCCAAGGCTCCGGCCAGCATTCTGGGCCGTAAGAACCAGATCGCGGAACTGCAGTCGGAACTCCAGCGCCTTGGCGACCAGGTGCAGGAGGCGAGTCGTGCCAAGGCCGCTCTCCAGTCGGAGCAGACCGCGCTCCAGGCCAGCCTGGAAGAAGCGCGGAGCGAGCTCCGTCAGCAGGAAGTGGCCATCGCCACTCGCCAGGGCGAATTCAATGCGTTGAAGAATTCGCAGCGGTCGCTTGCGGCGAAGTTCGACACCGTGGTCCACGATCTCGACACCCTTTCGTCGGTCGATCAGGAGGGCGTGGCTCGCCGCGAAAAACTCGTGGCTCAGGTGGCCGATCTGGAGTCCGTCGAACAGAATGCGTCCCTGGACGTGGCGCGCCTCAGCGCCGATCTGGAGGCGCATCGTCAGCGTCGCGATGCGGCGCAACAAGGCGTCAGCGATGCGAAGGTTTCCCTGGCAACCGAAGAACAGCTCCACGCGAGCCACGGTCGCCAGCGCGCGCCACTGGAGCAGCGGATCCGTGAGACGACCGCGCTGGTCCAGCGCCTCGAGTCGGAGTTGGGTGGTTTCGCCGGACGGCGTGAGCAGTACAGCCGCGAGATTGAAGAATCCCGCCGTCAAATTGAGCGCCTGGATCACGAGCGGCGTTCTGTCGCCGAGCAGGTGGCCGGATTGGTGCAGCAGAAGTCCGGACTCGAGAACGAAATCAGCACGCGCGAAGAGGGCCTGCGCGATCAACGCATCCGCCTCACCGCAAGTCAGGCCCGTCGTGGCACGCTCGAGGTCGAACTGGCGCAAAAAACGATGGCGACCGAGAACCTTCGCGAGAAGATCCGCACCAAGTACCAGCTCGAACTCGACACCCTTCGCGGCGAGGGCATCCGCATTATCCTCGCCGATGAGGGGCCCGCCAAGGTGGAGACTGTTTCGCTCGAGGAAATGCAGGCTGCAGGTCTCAGCACCGACTGGGATGCGGTTGCGGCCCAGGTTGCAGCCATCCAAAAGCGCGTGGACGACATTGGCCCGGTCAACCTAGTAGCCATTGAGGAATACGACGAAACCGAGCAGCGCTATAATTTCCTCACTACCCAGAACGATGACCTCGTGAAGGCAAAGGAACAGTTGCTTGAGGTCATCAATCGGATCAACGCCGAGACGAAGACGATGTTCGTCGAGACCTTCACCCGGATTCGCGACAATTTCCGTGTGCTCTTCAGCGAGATCTTCGGGGGCGGCAAAGCGGACCTCGAGCTGGTTGAGGGCGAAGACGTGCTGGAGTCGGGCATCAACATCGTGGCCCGTCCGCCGGGCAAGCAGTTGCAGTCCATTATGCTGCTCTCCGGCGGTGAGCAGACGATGACCGCGGTGGCGTTGCTCTTCGCGATCTACCAGGTGAAGCCGTCGCCATTCTGTGTGCTGGACGAACTGGACGCGCCGCTCGACGAGTCGAACATCAACCGCTTCATCAAGGTGCTGCAGCGCTTCATTGATCACAGCCAGTTCATCGTGATCACCCACAACAAGCGTACCATCGGCATGGCCGACGTCCTCTACGGCGTGACCATGCAGGAGCAGGGCGTAAGCAAGATCGTGAGTGTGCGCTTCAACCGCGTGGAACCGACCGAAGACCGCACTCCCGCTCTCGTGAATGTCGAACCGCAGGGTCTCGGTGACGCTCCGGGCGAGCACGACGTCGTGATGGCTAAGTAATCCCGCGGGGAAGGGCGGAATACGTCCGTCCTTCCGTCCGGTAGGCTCACCGGGAGGACCGGAGTTCGACCCGCTTGCCCGTCCGGGCTGAGGTACGCGCCGCGTCCAAGATCTCCGTGACGACGAGGTTGATCTCCAGCGAGGACAGACCGGAGGGCTTGATTTCGCCCCGCACGACCGCCGCGAGATAGGAAAGCGGATCGGCCTGCGCGCCCCGCAGTGGAGGGGGTGTCGGTTCCATCTCCGGCGATTTGACGGTGCGCAGCTTGAGGACGTCTTTGCGCGGTACCAGCAGTTGGCCCGTTTGGCCGTAAATCTCCATGTCCTTGCGGTCAATCGCCCAGTTCCAGGATGCCTGAATGATTCCCTGCGCGTGCGGGTAGGTGAGCACGATCGTCGCCTCGTCATCGACCTTGGGATAAACCTCCGGCTTGAGCTGCTGGGTCACGGCCAGGACCGCCGTCGGTCGTTGTCCGTCCATCAGCCAGGTAATGAGATCGGCCCCGTAACAGCCGAAGTCCATTAGGGCGCCGCCGCCGTTGAGCACCGGATCGGTTAGCCAGTTCAAAAACTCGGCGGAGCAACCAATTTCCTTCGGTCCGCGATGGCCGTCGTGAACCACCACTTTGCGCAGATCGCCAATCGCACGCTGATCATGCACGATGGCATAAGCCGCCTGGTTCGCCGGATACCAAGTCGTCTCGTAGTTCACCAGGATCTGGATGCCGCCCTTTTTCGCGGCCGCCTGGATTGCCCGGGCGTGCTCCAGATTCACGGCGAGCGGTTTTTCCATCATCACAGTGAGGCCATGGGCGGCGCATTCCTCGACCACCCGGCGGTGCTCAAACGTGCTGGTGAAGGTCGCGACCGCCTGTACGTTCGTCTTGCGAAGCAGGTCTCCAAGGCTGGGGTAAAACAGGTCGGAGCTGAGTTGATAGGCCTTGGCATAGCGCGCCACCAGTTCCCGGTCGGACTCCACGATGCCCACCAGTTGAACGTCGCTGCGGCTGCGTGCCGCCGGGATGAAGCCGCGGGCGTGATCGTGCGTGAGGCCGACAATGGCGAACCGCACCGGCGGCGGAGCCGGTTGGGCACGCCCGATCAAGATCGCGAACAGAAGCCAGGCGACGGAAAAGACGCTGCGGATTTTCATGGAAAGCAGGAGAACTAGAAACACGCTAAGGAATTCCAGGGCCACGAACAACGACAGATCCCAGGCGATGACTTGAGACCTTCGACTTTCGACTCCGCCCCAGGGCCAACAGCCCGCCCCACATCCGGAGCGCCGGCATCCTGCCGGCCGGGTTCGCAAATCGAAGATCGAAGATCGAAGTTCGGAGATGGGAAACGGGAGACCGAAGTTCGAAGATTGGAGATCGAAATTGGGGCGGGCACGCCGTTTGAAGCCCCGCCTTCAGGTGGCTTGGAAGACCTGGAATATCAACCGTGGATTGAATCACTCCCGAGGACCCAGCACCTGTGTCCAACACCTCCAAAACCGCCCCCGGTGCCTCGAGTGTCAAATCCCACTCGACAAGGTCCCCAATTCGCTAAAAGTTGCGATCGGTCCTAACAACAGGATCGACTTGGCGCTCGGACTGGCATTCGGCACGATCCCTATCGCCGAGAGCCCAAAATCCAAGCTCGGCTCACTAGATTGTTGGGCCGCTGCCTCGTCGGCGTGACGAATCGATTTGGACTCGATCAAACCAAAAAATAGAAGGGTCAAGTATGACAAGAATCCTTACTTTCCTCATCGGTCTCTTGGCACTACTGATGGGTATCGGACTCATTCTCCCGGCGCTCGCCAAGGCGCGGGATTTCGGAGCGATGCCCAGCGCTGTTATCGGTTTTTACACGTTGGGAATTGTGCTCGTTTTGATTGGCGGCAGCACCGCAGCTTTCGGTCTGTGGAGACGTAAAGCGGCCTAACCGATCTAGCCAACGGCCTTGAGCCCACGGGTTGGCATCGGTTGCTTTAATGGGAGCGCCGTGAATGCAATCCGCCTGACCGGTTCGCCGGCTCGCGGTCCCTTTGCCGCCGGGTCTTGATTCCTATGGCAACAAAACATCGAATCTTCACGACGAGCTTCGCCAGCGTCTATCCTCTCTACGTTGCAAAGGCGGAAAAGAAGGGACGTAAACGATCCGAGGTCGATGCGGTGATCTGCTGGCTGACAGGCTACGACCCCCGGGAGTTGGAAGGGGTATTGAAAGCGCAGACGGACTTCGAAACCTTCTTTAAGGAAGCTCCCAAGCTGAATCCATTACGCTCGACGATCAAAGGGGTGGTCTGCGGTGTCCGAGTGGAAGAAATCCAGGAACCCACGATGCGGGAGATACGCTATCTCGACAAATTGATCGACGAATTGGCCAAGGGGAGGGCGTTGGAAAAGATTCTGAGGATCCCGTGAGAAACTGGACGCGTCCCTGCGGTTCCACACCATTGCCGTTGGCGGGCCATAGCGGTGGATTACGCCGCTGATAGCCGGGAGGGGTCGCCCACGGTTTTGGCCCAAGGCGGATTGTGGAGGCTCCAAAGCAGGGGCTTTTCAATGAATTGGTGAAGCAACCACGCCGTAAGAACACAAACCACGATGGCAATCCAGGAGATCAGGTTCGCCCCCAAATGCCTGGTGAGTCCAACGGATGTCATGAGCTTGCAGAACGAGGACAGAACGGGCCCATGCACCAGGTAAAGGGCATAGGAGGCATCACCGAGAAGGATGAGGGGTGTATACCGCGAATTTCCGCGGGTTACATATGGGGATGGCTGGGACGAGTTTGACTCCCAGCAGGCGGCCCCGAGGATTAGGAGGAAGGCGCTGAGTCCGAAGGCGGCAACGCGCTGATTCGGAGTGCCAGGGAATACCTGGAGATCTGAGAGCAGGACCAAAAAGGAAATCAGGCCGGTGAAGAAGACGCCGACTGCGACGCGGGTGGATAGCCAGCGCTTTCTCAAAAGGTAAGCAGCAGCACAGCCGAGGAGGAATTCGAGGTAGGTGGAGGAGAAAATCAGTCGTGCCCACGGTGACTGCGCGATTTCGGTGCGATGCCAGCCCGAAACCGCCAGAACTCCGATCCCCACCGACCAGGCGGCCATCAACCAGCGGATCCCTTTTCCGCGAATACCGATGCCGAGGGCAAAGAGGCCGTAGAACCAAAGCTCATGAATCAGACTCCATCCCGCCACCAGAATCGGAGCCCGGTAGGCGGGAAGGAGCAGGAGCGATGTGGCAATGATCGACGGCGAAGTCTCGTCCCCCTGTCCGAGGCGGGGGAAAAGAAAGTAGGCCGGGAGAATGGCGAGCGTCACGATCCAGTAAATCGGAAAAACCCGAACCAGGCGGCGCCAGAGATAGCCGGCGAGGGCTCGCGGTTGGCCGATATCATCGCCGTGTCGATGGCAGATAATGAAACCGCTCAGGACGAAGAAAAAAACGACCCCTGCCGAGCCGCGGTGGAACAGGTTGCCTGCGAATGGGCGGTGATAATTGAGCCGGGAAAAGGTGGTGGCATGAACCAACACCACGAGCAACGCAGCGATCCCCCTACCGATTTGGAGTGAATCGAATCTCACCCGGGAATTCAGACACACACGGGACGGAAACGCGACCTCTACCAGGGTAGGCTGAAGGTCTTCACGTAACTGTAGGCTTTGATGGCTTCGATGACGCCCTCTTTGATGCCGAGGCCGGAATCGCCGATACCGCCGAAGGGGCTGCTCTCCACGCGGAACCCCGGCACTTCGTTGATGTTCACCGTCCCGCAACGCAGCGTCCGGATGGCCTTCAACGCGTGCTCCAGATTGCGAGTCACCACGCCGGAACTCAGGCCGTACACGGTGGAGTTGGCGACGGCGAGGGCGTCGTCGAGATCGCGCACGGTGACAATCGGCGCCAGCGGACCGAAGCTTTCGCAGACCACCATGCGGGCATCGCGCGGAACGTCGGCGATCACGGTCGGCTGCAGCAGTGCGCCGCGCCGTTCGCCTCCAATGAGCACCTTGGCTCCCGCGGACACGGCCTCGCGGACGATGGCTTCGAGATTTTGGGCCGAGGCCTCGTCGATGACCGTACCGACCTTCGTGGCCTCCTCCATCGGATTGCCGCAAAGGTACTCGCGGGTTCGTTCGACCAGGCGCCGGGTGAATTCAGGGGCAATGCCGTCCTGAACCAGGATGCGCTTCACTGCGGTGCAACGCTGGCCGGAATTGCGATAGCTGCCCTCGGCGGCCAGCGTGACCGCGAGATCGAGGTCCGCGTCGTCGAGAATGATTAGCGGATCATTGCCACCGAGCTCGAGGACGAGCTTCTTGTAGCCGGCGGTGGCGGCGATGCGCTTGCCCACCGGCACGCTGCCGGTGAAGGCCACAACGTCCACTTGCGGATGGGTCACCAGCAGTTCGGCCACCTCCGCGGTCGGTCCGAGCAAGACGCTGAGCATGGATCCAGGCAGTCCGGCGGCGTAGAGAAGTTCGGCGAATTTTAGCGCGACCAGAGGCGTTTTTTCGGACGGCTTGAGGATGATCGGCGTGCCGGCGGCGATCGCCGGACCGACCTTGTGGGCAACCTGATTCAGCGGATGATTGAACGGCGTGATCGCCACGGCGCAGCGCAGCGGTTCGCGGGTGGTGAAGATCTTGCGAGCCTTGCCTTGGGCCGAGATGTCGCAGGAGAAGATTTGGCCGTCGTCGCGCAGGGACTCCATGGCGGCGAAGCGCAACACATCGACCGTGCGACCCACCTCGTAGCGCGCCTCGCGCAGCGCTAGGCCGGCTTCGCTGCTGATGGTGCGGGCGAATTCCTCGCGACGCGCCTCCAGGGCAGTGCGGGTCTTCTCCAGGATCTCGGACCGCTGATAGCGCGTCGGGGTGGCCCGGAAGCCGACTGCCGCGGCGATGGCGGCCTCGGTGTGGGCACGGGTTACCTGGGTGACGGTGCCGGAAATCGATCCATCGAACGGGCTTCGAATGGTGAGCAGCGGGCCGTCGAGGACGGGAGTTCCGGCGACAAGCGAATGGAGGGCGGGCGGCTGGGACATGGACAAGAAAGGGCGTTCTGGACGTGGCGTGGCGTGGCGTGGCGGCGCGGGCCGGGAGAGCACTCAGCGGGACGCGGTCGTGCCGTTGCAGGTGAAGTCGAAGATGTCGAAGTTGCGGGGATCGCCCTGGGCGCGGGTGAGGTAGCTGGGCTGGAGCGGTTCGCTGACCAGGAACGGCACCATTTCTTCGTAGCGACCGCCGTGCGATCGCAGACCGCCCTCGAGGGCCTTGAGATCGTGATGCTCCGGGGTCCGGCCGAGTACGACGTTTCGTCCTGAGCAGACCACGAGGTCACCCATGCGGTCGGGAGGCAGCTCCATCAGGCGCGCCGCGGTGGCACGCGGAAGCGCCTCGGTCACTCCAGGCTGAACCAATAGCCAGTCGAGAATCTGTTGAACGCCGCCAGCCGTTGCGGCGAGCGCCTCCGGCAAATGCACCTGCGCGAAGGAACCCAGGGCCCCGTGATGGACCACGTAGGGATCGGTGATGGGCAGGATCACGCGGAAGCCCTCGCCAAACTGCTTCGTCAGTTCGGTCTCCAGGTAAATCACATTGGGCGAGCCGTCGGCCTTCTGCTTGGCATTCATGCCGTGATCGGCGGTGATGCCCACCACGGCACCCATTCCGAGCAGATCCCCGATGGCGTCATCCAGTTCGGCGTAGAAGTCGACGACGGCCGGGGCCTCGGGCGCATACTTGTGCTGCATGAAGTCGGTCGTGCTGAGGTAGAGGAAGTCGGCGCGCCCGGCTTCGAGCAACTTCACTCCGGCGCGTAGCACGTATACCGAGGCGCTACCGCTGTAGATGGGCGGCGTCGGTCCGACCAGCGCTTCCACCGCCTCGATGCCGTGGGTGGCGACCTGCGCCTGATTGGCCTTCTCGGAAGAAAAGGCGATTCCACCGAGGGAGATCAATCCGGAGGCGAAGATGTCGCGCAGCTTTTCTTTGGCGGTGACCACCGCAACCTTCCGGCCGGCACGTTGGGCGGAAGGGAAGATCGTTTCGGCCCGCAGGAACGAAGCGGAGTTCATCATCACCTCGCGGCCCGAGGCGGTGTCGTAGAAGAAATTCCCGCCGATGCCATGCACCGACGGTGGAACTCCGGTGACAATGGAGCTGTTATTGACGTTGGTGAAGCTGGGCATGGCCCCGCGCGCGAATCCGCGGTAACCCTCGCGTGCGATCCGGTGAAGATTCGGCATCCGGCCCCGCGAGAGCGCCACATCCAGATATTCGTCGGCGGAACCGTCGAGGCAGATCACGGCGATCGGTCGCGCGGGCACGTCATAGGTGCGGCCGTTGAGGGAGAAGGAAACTGCGGCAGGATTCTGGGACATGGATGGCAAGGGGCTCGGATGCTCCGGGCGGGGGGACGCTGCCTTTCGTGGCGACGCGGGGAAATCCTCTGAACTGGGCAGGCCGATCCGACGGAATGGCGGAGACCCTCCTCGGGCCCGGGTTCGGTGGGCAAGCCGTTTACCGTGACATTTGCGATAACGGTCCGTGCAGTCCCGGGGAGTTCCCGTTTGACCCTGGGCTTGGCGTCGGGGGAGTCTGATCGCCCATTGAGTGCCGCCGACTTCCAGGTCATCGGATTCACCCTGCTGATGGCGACCGTGAGCACGGT
>JANXMD010000611.1 GCA_025354845.1 Verrucomicrobiota bacterium
GCCTGCATCGACGCGCTGGCATCCAGGATCACTACCTGAAGTGCCGCTTCCGCCGTCTTTCCCGAGAAATACGGTCGCGAGAGGGCCAGCACCACCAACGCCAGCAACAACAACTGCAGCAACAGCAGCCAGTTTCGCCGAAGTTTTTGGAACGGCGCGCTGGCCTGATTTTCGGCGAGGAACTTCTGCCACAAGACCGTGGATGGCACGAGCCGCACCACTCGCTTCCGCTTGAGCAGGTAGAACACCACCACCACCGGCAGCGAGACGGCGAACAGCAGGGCGATGGGGGCGAGAAAGTTCATGAACGCCGCGCGGTCTCAGCTCATTTCTCGGGGACCGCGGATCTTACCGCGGGAGGGGCGCCGACCAATGCGTCCACAAGTCCCGGAGCCTGGTTGGTCGGAATCACGGCACCAAACTTCCCGCGCATTTTGTCCACGATGGCGCTCCACTGCTTGGCGCTCAGCGGCGGCTGGGTGGTGATGTAGTCCATTGAATGGCAAAGCAGGCACTGGCGCTGCAGCGGTCCGTCGATCGTCTTGATCGCTTCTACCGGTAGCTTCCATTCCTCAAGGGCATACGAATTCCGTGCGGGTTCAATGGGTTGCCCGGCATGCACGGCATACGCGGCAAACACACCCAGAGACAGATTCCGGATCGGGAGACAAAAGGCGGAGGCGCGGCAACTCATATGGCCTTCAGGGAAAGTGTCTCGACGACGTTACGCATGTAGCCCGAGGGATTCCACAGAGGCCGCAGGGGCTGCGATTCCCCGAGACGGTTGGTGGCGCGCACCAGAAGCGTGACCGGTCCCGGTCCACCGACCCGAATCGAGGTGGTCCACTCGCGGAAGGCGTAGCGATCGATTTGGGACGAGAGCAGGGTTGCGCTCCATGAACGCCCGTTGTCAGCGCTGATCAGCGCCTCCGAAATTCCCGCCCCCCCGTCAAAGGCGATGCCACGAAGAGGAAGGTCCCGATTTGCCGAAACCGTCTGCCCGTTTTCCAGGCCGGTAATGAAAGAGCGCACGTTGAAGCGGGTGATGGGCACGGTGCGCTTCGGCGTGGTGCCCGGCTCAATCGCAGCACAGGGCTCATCGGGAATCCGATAGCCCGGAGTCATCCAAAAGCCCTTGAAGTCCTCATCCACGACGGTGATCTCGTTGAGGTGCTTGACCCAGTAGGTTCCGTAATGACCCGGCACCACCAATCTCAGCGGGAAGCCGTTCATCCAGGGAAGCGGCTCTCCGTTCATTTCAAAGGCGAGAATCAGCTCGGGATCGAGCGCGCGGTCCACCTCCAAAGCCTTGATGAAATCGGGAGTCTGAGGCACGAACGGCGCATCGAGTCCGTTGAACAGCACCTGCCGTGCTCCGGCTTGCACGCCGGAGGCTTTCAGGACGTCGGCCAATCGAACACCCCGCCAACGGGCGCATCCCATCGCGCCATTTCCCAGCTGGCCGCCCGGGACGCGCGGTTGGAAGAATCCGCGACCGTTGCCGGCGCACTGGTTTACGGCCACCACTTCGGTGTTTTCGAAGCGGGATTTCAATTCCTCCACCGACAGCTTCATCGGCGCCTGCACCCGGCCGGCAACCGACAGGCGGAAGCGGTCGGGCTCCAGCAACTCGCGGCGCGGAGGGGACTGCGTGAGATGATACCGCACGAAGAACGCGTCGTTGGGCGTCAGCAGGCTTTCGTGGAAGACGGACATCGGTGTCTCCAGCTGCGGCGGACGGGTCGTCAGGCGGATCAGCGGCCGCTTCTGCGGGTACTTCACCAGAGGCCGGCTGCCGTTGGTGAACGGGTGCTGAAACTCCCCGTCGGCGCCCCGCCCCGTGCCGGCAATCAAGGCACTGCCAAGCAGGGCCGCGTCGCGCAGGAAGCTCCGTCGATTCCCCTTCCCTGAAACTGAATGCATCGGATTCATGCCCACACTTCCGCCGAACGCAGCTGCTTCAAGAGCAACTCTCCCAAATCCACATTGCTTCCCACGGTTGCAAATCGGATGCCTCGGCCGGTGCAGTATTCCCGCAGGCGTTCGAGGTAGTTGGCGACCGTCTGGCGATAGGCCGCCATCCGATACTTTCCAAAGGTCACCTCGGTTTCCGCACCGGTTTCGGCATCGACCAACCGCAGATCCCCGAAGGTCGTAGGATCCAGTTCCTCGGGCGCCAGGATTTGAATGGCCGTGACTTGAAAACCACGGCCGATGAGTGCGGTAAGACCCGCCTCGTAGCCCGCGGGATCCAGAAAATCACTGAGCACCAGGGCCGCCCCGGCCTGACGCGCCTCGAGCGCGCCACGGCGCAGAGAGGCGTTGAAATCGGCGGGGCCTCCGGCGGTGAGTTGCGACAACGCGTTGAAGTAGGTCATCGCCGAAGTCTTGCCCCGGATCGATCGCAGCCCCCCGCGGGCCGCCGCCTCGGCCGGGGACATCGAAGCACCGGGCGCGGGAAAGCACTGGATCGACACCCGATCAAACCCGCACAACGCCACGTAGCCCACAGCGGCAGCCACACGACGCGCGAAGTCAAACTTGGTCGGCGAGCCGAAGTTCATGCTCTCGCTGCAATCGAGAAAGATGCGCAACGGAAGCTCCCGTTCCTCCTCGTAGAGCTTGAGGAACAGCCGGTCGAGACGGCCAAAGAGGTTCCAATCCAGGTAGCGCAGATCGTCGCCGAGCACATAGCTCCGATGGTCGGCGAACTCCACACTGAGGCCGCGGGCCCGGCTTCGTCGTTCGCCTTTGAGCGAGCTCTTGGCACGACGGGCCGCCAGCAGTTGCAACTGCTCGAGCCGACGCAGCAATTCTGGCGGCAATAGGGCGTTCACCGGGACGGGGGGAGAAAGGGTTCCTGGCCTCAGTGTGTCCGAGCGCGGGCTGAGAACAAGCGAATCTCGTGTGGAACGCAGGGACTTAGCTCAGGGTTCCAGCCACCGCCACCGAACGTCCCGGGCCACCAAAGGCCAGGGTCCGGAGCCGCTCGCGCTGGAGGTCAACGTCCAGGCCAGGGCCGATGAGGACCACCACTGGATCGGGTTTTGCAGGCCCGCGAAACTCCTCGATGAAGGCGTGACCAAACACGGACTGGAAGACGTACAGGGATTCGGGCTGGCGTTGGAACCGGACGAATCCCTTAGCCCGCACCACCTGACGGGGATTCAATCCCGAGAGGTAGGCCTCGAACCGCGATCGGTCGAGCGCCACCGGGACCCGCCAGGTCAGACTATGATACTGCTGGTGCAAATGCGGTTGCGTTTCGGATTCCGGCTCGGAATCGCGCAGTTCGGCATCGACTTCCACCTCCGCAGCGACGCCTTGGAGAAGCGCGGCCAGATCCGGGAGTCCGAAGGGCAGCCGAACGATTCGAGCCGAGGGATTCATGCCGCGGATTTCGGCCTCCACTGCCGCCACTCGCGCACCATCCACCAGATCACACTTAGACAAGCAGACCACGTGGGCGAACTGCACCTGGCGTCGGGCCAGGATCCGCTCGGCGGGATCCATGGCCGGATCCCCATGCCAGCGCGCATCAATCACGGTCACCACCGCCTGCAGCCTCACACGCGGCAACAAGTCGGGATCGGTGAGCAGGTCGATCACGTTGTCCGGATCGGCCAGACCGCTGGTTTCGAGAACGAGATCGTCACACCCTCCCGCTTCCACCATGCGCTCAACGGCATTGGCCAGGTCGTTGTCGGGAGCGCAGCACACGCAACCGCCGCTGACCTGCTCCAACGCGAGACCCGGCTGACGGATGAGCTGACTGTCCACCGAGTCCTCGCCGAACTCATTCATGATCACTCCCAACCGGCGCCCCGTGGCGGGAGCGTCGGAGAGCCAGCGCAGGAGCAGCGTGGTCTTGCCGGACCCGAGGAAACCGGTGAGCAGGATGACGGGCAATCGCTCCACTAGGGAAACCGGTGCTTCGGATCAACAACTGTGGGATCCGCAATCGCAACAACCGCCGATCGCTGCATGCGAAAGCTCCGCCCAGAGATTCGCGCTCATCCGCATGCCCGCGGCGTAGGCGTCGAGGGAGAACTTCTCGTTGGGCGAATGGGGATTGTCATCCGGAAGCGCCATGCCGAGCAACAGCGTGTCGGCGTTGAGATGCTTCTTGAAAGCCGAGACGATCGGAATGCTGCCGCCCTCTCGCGTCAGGATCGCCTCATGACCGAAGCCCGACTCCAACGCGCGCAGGGCTCCTTGGGCAAGATCCCCGGTCGGCGACACCAAGTACGGAGTCCCCCCGTGACCCGGGGTTACCGTGAGCCTCACCGTCTTGGGACAGAGCTTCTTGAGGTGCCGCGTGACCATGGCGATGATCTTGTCCGGGGTCTGATTCGGCACCAGACGGAGCGTGAGCTTGGCGCTGGCCCAGGACGGAATGATGGTCTTGCTCCCCGCGCCCTGATACCCGCTGGTGAGTCCATTGATCTCCAGCGTGGGCCGCGCCGTGCGCTGTTCATCCGGCGTGTAACCGGTCTCACCGAAGAGCTGCGGGACCCCGAGGAACTTGCGATAGGCGGCGGCCTTGGTCGGCAGCTTGGCCAACTGACGGCGCTCGAAGGCACTCAACTTCACCACGTCCTTGTAGAAACCCGGAATCGTAACCCGACCCTTGTCATCGCGAAGTTTCCCCAGCAATTGGCACAAGGCCATGGCGGGATTCTCAATCGAGCCGCCGTAGATGCCGGAATGCAGGTCACGCGATGGACCTTCGAGCCGAACCTCCATCGCCGCGATGCCACGCAACGCGTAGGTCAGCGCGGGATGCTTCAGCGTCGGAATCCCGTTGTCGGAAATCACGACCGCATCACACGCGAGGAGCTTCTTGTTCTCGGGCAGGAATTCGTACAACGCGGTCGACCCCACCTCTTCTTCACCCTCAATGAGGAAGGTGAGATTGCAGGGCAACTCGGCATCGGTCTTGAGCCACGCCTCCACCGCATTCAGATGGGCGAGATGCTGTCCCTTGTTGTCGCTGATGCCACGGGCATACACGTCGCGTCCCTTCTGCACCGGCTCAAACGGCGGCGATTCCCAGAGTTCAAACGGCTCGGGCGGTTGGACATCGTAGTGGCCGTAAACCAGAAAGGTCGGCTTGTTGCGATCGAACTTGGGCGTCCTGGCGACCACGATCGGATAGCTCGACGTTTTGTGGATCTTGGTTTCCAAGCCAATGGCGCGGCACCGATCCGCAATCCAGCCGGCGCATTTCTCAAGATCCGGGGCATGCTTGGGCTGCGCCGACACGCTGGGAATCCGCGCATAGGCGAGGAGGTCGTCCACGAACCGGTTTTCGTTGGCTTCGAGGTAGGCGAGAATGGTGTCCATGGGATGCGGAACAAAAAGGAGAGCGCCGCCGCCCTGTCAGGACGGGGGCGCCTGAGAATTACTTCTTGGATTTCGGGAGCAGGTCGAAGAGCCCCTGCGCCGCCGGAGCATTGGTGGGCTTGGCGGCCGTGGCGTTGGTGGACTTGGGTGCGGCAAGCGCATTCCCCAGCGAATTGATCAATCCGCCCAGTCCAGCACCCGGCTTGGCGGCACCCGCGGCAGCGTTGTTGGTGTTGGCACCGCCGCCCGCGGCTCCCAGAAACGCTCCCACCGCCGAAGCGGCGCCGCCCGTAGCCTTGTTCACAGAATCCCCGAGCCGGTTAATCCCAGATCCAACCGCCGCTCCCAGGCCAGCCGGCAGGCGGGTGAGAATTCCAGGAATCGCCAGTGGATCATACGAAGCCTCCGGCTTGGCCAGAGTGCCCTTAATGGTCAGGAAGTCCGGCAATCGGTCGTACTGACCAGCCTTGGGCACCGAGACCGACACCGGCAGGTTGAGCGTGGACTGAGGGACGACGTCGGCTAGCGTGACGGTTCCATGGGTCTCCGCCTGGAAGGCCGGGCTTGCCACCTTGGCGGCAGCGACTTGAACCACGCCGTTGGTGACGATCGATTGCAGCGCGATGGAGTCGATCGGGGACTGCGAAATGTTCGGCAGTCGAAGCACCGTCGACAACACGGAGGTCAGGGTGCGCAGCAGGGGGGATTTGAGTGCGGTGATCTGGTAGTCGAGCCCTTTGGCGTCAAATGAAACGGTTCCCGCCAGATGCTTCCGAAGGTTCGGTCCCGTGACGCCGGCGCCGGTGATCTTCATTCCGGCGGACACGTCACCGTGCAGGTCAACCCAGTCGCCACTGAGCACGCTCGACGCCACCGGATTCACCGGAATTTTGCTCGCGTTGAAAGTCAGATCATAGCCGAAGCCTGGAATCCCAAGGTTCACGGCGGCGCGGGCGGTGACCGGTGCCCCATTGATCGCCAGCGAGAAAGGATCGGCGGTGACCTTGCCCTGATTGATGCCGATCTTGGTGCTGAAATTCGACACGACCAAATCACGGAGGAAGATGCGGGCGATCTTCACGTCGGTGTCCATCCGCGAGAACGGCAGCAGCACCGGGGCGGGTTCGACCTGGGGGCCAGCGGCCGCAGGCTCCGCGGCAGGCTTCGCCTTGCCCTTGGATTCGGTCGAACCGCCGACCCCAAAGGCTGTCGCCAGTGGGGTGAAATCGAGTCCGTCGCTGGACACGGTGAAGGAAGCGCTTCGCGTCGCTGGGGTCGTTCCGGCGAGGTCCATCTTGCCCGAGATCAGCAGTTCATTGACCGCGTTCGTGGTCGGTCCGAATTGCAGCAGGATTCGTTGCAAATCGAATGCGCTGCCGGTTGCTGAGGCATCGACATTCAACCCCAGCTGCATCGGCTTGCGGCCGTCCGGAAATTGGGCGTCGCTGACCCGGAAGTTGGAAACCTTCAACGCCGACTGGACCTTCGAGAGCTTCTCAAGGTCGAACTGGACGCTCGCAGTACCGTCGATATCGATGGAGAGCAACTTGTTGGGCGCCAGCGCGGGGGTCATCCAGGGATTCAATCCCGCCTCATTGAGCTTCGACAGGCGCGCCTGGAACTTGCCGCGCTGGAGTGTAAATCCCTCGGGGTGCAACCACGGTAGCCGCGCTTCGATCTCACCTTCCAGCTCGATGCTGCCACCGGGTTTGAAGCCGGCCTGCAGATTCACCGCCGAGCGCTTGATGCGAATGACATCCTGGCCCAGTTCGATGGTGCCGTCCCAGCGGGCCTGATAATCCGCGAGCGGGGAACTTCCCACCATGCCATTGACACCCATCACGCCAAATTCGGCGGTCAACAATGTCGAGTCCGGCTGGACCCGATACTGGGCGCTCGCCCTAAACGTGCCGGCCTGGAGCGACACTCCCGGAATCGGTGCGAGGCCCAGAACCAGCGGCAGCTCGATTTCGGTGCTCACCTGGGCAGCCGTATGTTGGGTATCGGGATCGGTGCGACCGCTGGCCGAGAGCCTGAGCAGCGGGGCGGTGTTTCGTCGGACCTCGATCACAAAGGTGTCGATGTCCAGCACGCGAAAACGCTCGATGTTGCCACTCAAGCGTCCCTTGAGGTTGAGATGATCCAGTCCCTGCGCGCCGCCGGTCACCTGGGCTTCCTTCATGCCCACGGTTCCCTGCATCGAGAGCTGGCGGCCGTCGTCTTTCGCCGTGAAATTCAAACCCGCTTCCACCGTTCCGGAAACCGCATTCCCACCGAAGAACGGCTTCCAAGGCTCGAGCTCCAGCCCGGCCACCGTCAGCGTGTAGGTCGCTTCGCGGAACCCTTGACGATTCCCACCCCAGGAGAGATTCATGGGACGATCGAGCGTCCCCTCAACCACCCGCACGCCCGACTGACGCAGCGACACATTGGCGCGATCCAGGAGGGCGGTGGATTCCTTGAGATTCAACGTCGTCTGGACATCCATGTCGACCTCGAGCGTTGGAGTGACGCGATCTTTGGCACCCGAGCCTGCCGCGGCGGGCAGACGCAACGCGAATTCGCGGGCTGTCACGCGCGACGAGGCGGTCAGCACCGCACCGCCTTGGGTGACATCAAAGCGTCCCGAGGCGCCAAGAGTGCTGCTCCCAAAATCCATACCGGCCAGCGCGCCCACCAGTCCCAGAAGGCGACGATCGACCCCGGTGAGTTCGTAGCCGATTCGTGCCTCATGTCGCGCGGCGTCATAAGGACCACTGAGCGACAGCCGTGCGAGCTCGGTGGTTCCCTTTCGAACCGCCAGTTGCGCCTTCCGGATGTCCGGAGCCTTGACGTCCAGCTCTAATGCAAGGCTGGCGCCCGCTAGGTCGCGGAAGGCGCCGACCGCAGAATCAATCGACGCGGAAATCGTCCCGGAAAGGAGTGTCGGCATCAGCCCAGCATCCAGGCTCAGGTCCAGCGACCCGGCCGTTTTGAACTGCAGCTGCCCCGCGGCGCCGCGACTGTCGGCTCCCTGGGCTGAAAGAGTGAGCTTGCCCGATCCGCCGTTCTCCAACCGGTCGAGGCCAAGGGCGATTCCCGAGAGATCCAACCCCTGATTTTCGGCATTGGTCGCTGAACTGGTGATCCGCACGCGACCGCTCTGGAGTTTCACGTTGGTGACGTGAACCCGGGGAATGGGCGTGGTCACGCCTTCTGGTTTGTCCGGCGACTTCGGCAGGCTTGCAAGCCAACGAGAAAGATTGCTGGTCCCGTCGGGATGCGTCACCAGATCCAATTCCGGCGACTCAACCGTCACCTCGTCCAGGCGAATGTCACCCGCGATGATGGCGAACAAGCCATACCGAATCCGGGCGAGCCCAACCGAGATCAGCGGTTCGGCACCCTTCGGCCGCAACACCAGATGCCGAACCTCAAGGCTCGAGAACGGGCTGAGCGAAATCGAGTCGACCGACAGATCGGCGTTCAGCTTCCCGCTGGCGATGGGAAGGACCACTGCTTTGAGGAACGGACCACTGGTGACAATGAAATACGCCAGAAGCAGCACCCCGGCGAGCACGCCGAAAAACTTGAGTTTGGTGCGACGGGAACGACGGGTGACAGGTCGGATTTCAGACATACGGAATTCTAAACGGGATGCAACAGCCCCCGGGGCCCTACCATAAAACAGGGTTTCGCCTCCGATGCAATGCCCTGGTTTGTGCGAGACAGGTCACCCCTCGGACTTCTCGATGCAGGCGTAGGCGTTGTGGTTGTGAATGCTCTCCTGATTCTCCGCCTCCACCCGATACCAGGTCACATCCGTCAGCTCGTTCAGTTTCAACGCCACATTGCGGACCAGGTCCTCCACGAATACGGGGTTCTCGTAGGCTCGTTCGGTCACCGCCTTCTCGTCCTCGCGCTTGAGCAGCGAGTACATCTCACTGCTGCCCGAAGCTTCAATCAGTGCGATCAGATCCTCGATCCACACAATCGCCGCGGAGCGGACCACCACCGTGACCTCGCCCCGCTGGTTGTGGGCCCCGTAGCGGGCAATGGCCTTGGAGCATGGGCACAGCGTGGTCACGTTGACCTTTACCGTCAGGAGAAAATCCAGGGCCGAATCCCTCATCGTAGCGTCAAATCGGATGGTGTAGTCCATCACACCCTCCCGGCCGGTGACCGGTGCCTTCTTGACGAGGAAGAACGGGAATTCCATCTCCAGGTGGGCGTTCCGAGCGTGCAGACGAGACTGCATGGCGCGCAAGATGTCCGGAATGTTCTCCACATGGATCACCGAACCATGGGCATTCAGCACTTCCACGAAGCGGCTCATATGGGTGCCCTTGAACTCGCGGGGCAAATCGACAAACAGGCCAACCGTGGCGACCGTATTCTGAAGGGTGTCGCGATCCTTGTCGCGCACCTGAATCGGAAAGCGCAAACCGCGGACCCCGACCTTGTCGATTGGCAGATTGCGATGATCGGGCTCGCTTTGCTTGTCGGAAAGCGGGTCCGGATCGGTCGGAGGGCGTGTCATTGGCTTGGAGCAGATCACGAAACGTTGGCGGGCAGGTCCGAGCCCCCCGGGTGGCTGGTAATCGTATCATGCGGCGGCGTTCCCGCAAAACCTTGTTTCAGATTGCAGGGACGCCCGAGCCGGGAGGCCAATCACCGAACGGCATTCCCCGTAACCAGTTCTTGCGGCAATCGGTCTTAGCCCACGATTATCCGTCATCCCAGTCTCACACACTACCCACCCATGAAACGCACCACGCTTCTCTCGCTCGTTGCAGGCGCCGCGGTGATTCTCACCCCGGCCGTCGGCACCGCATTCGCTCAAGACACAGCTCCCGCCGCTCCGCCCGCCGGCGGTCAGGCCGGCCCCGGTGGCCCCGGTGGCGGTCAGGGCGGTCGCCGCGGAAACTTCGATCCCGCGCAGTTCCGTCAGCGAATGATGGAGAACTATCGCGATAAGTTGGGCATCAAGGATGACGCCGAATGGGGCGTTATTGAAGGCCGCATCAACAAGATCGACGAAGCCCGCCGCTCCACAATGCGTGGCTTCGGCGGCTTTGGCGGCCGCGGACCGGGCGGCCCCGGGGGTCCCGGCGGTGGTCAGGGAAATCGTGGTGGTGGTGGCGGTGCCCAGGCCAATCCCGACGCGGATGCGCTTCAAGCGGCTCTCGACTCCGGCGCTTCTGCCGAAGAAATCAAGCTGAAGCTCACCGCCTATCGTGATGCCACCAAGAAGAAGGAAGCCGATCTGGCCAAGGCGCAGGATGACCTCCGCCAACTTCTCTCGGTGAAGCAGGAGGCCTCGGTCGTCCTGCTCGGCCTGCTCAAGTAGGCTGGTCTTCCCTGCTCTCCCGCGGGCGGCGGAGTCCGAAACGACTCCGCCCCCGCCTCCCCGCGCCCCCCATCGTTCCATGCCCGACGCCATTTCCACGGACCCGCTGCTGGAGCAGATGGTCACCGACCGTCAGCTCTCAACCGCCGATGCCGCCGCCTACCGCCGCTTCCGGGTAGCCACCGCGGCGGCCGGGGAATCGAGCGAGTCGGACGTGCTCCGCTGGTTGGCCCAGGAATACGACGTTCCCTTCCACCCGCTGGACGAGGTGGTTACCGACCGCGGCGTCCTCGCCCTGTTCCCGGCGCGTATTCTGCTGAAGGAGGAACTGCTCCCGCTTCGCAAGGAAAACGGATCGGTCGAGATCGCCACCTGCCGGCTGTTCGCCACTCGCGGTCTGGACGCGTTGCGCGCCCTCACCGGGCTCAAGCTCCAGCCGGTCCTGGCCCCGCGCGAGGCCATCCAGCGGGAGATGAAGAAAAACCTGGGCGTGGGTGCCGACACCATCGGCACGCTCGACGAGGAGAAGGCGGTCCAGGTCGTCGACGAAAACGCCGAGGACACCAATCTCGATTCAGGCGCCGAGGACGAAGCCTCCATCATCCGCTTCGTCAACCAGGTGCTCAAGGACGCGATCGAACTGCGCGCGTCGGATATTCACCTTGAACCGTTCGAGGACGAATTCCGCATTCGGTACCGAATTGACGGCGAACTGCAGGAGATTCCAGTACCGCCCCAGTTGAAGCAGTTCCAGCCGGCGATTGTTTCCCGCGTCAAGATTCTCAGCCATCTCAACATCGCCGAGAAGCGCCTGCCGCAGGACGGACGCATCAAGGTCCGCATTGAGGCCAACGAGGTCGACATTCGCGTGTCGATCATCCCCATGCTTCACGGCGAGGCGGTCGTGATGCGTCTGCTCCGGCAGAATTCGACCCTGCGCGGATTGGCCGACATCGGTCTGGCCAAGCGTGAGCTCGAATGCTTCCGCCGGGTTCTCAACCTGCCCCACGGCATCGTGCTGGTCACCGGCCCGACCGGTTCCGGCAAGACCTCGACCCTGTACACCGCGCTAAACGAGATCAACGACGCAGTGCGGAAGATCATCACCATCGAGGACCCCGTCGAATACCAACTGAAGGGTGTCAACCAGATCCAGGTCTCCGAAAAGGCCGGCCTCACCTTTGCACGCGGCCTTCGCTCGATCCTGCGCCATGATCCCGACGTGGTGCTGATCGGCGAAATCCGCGACCGCGAGACGGCGCAGATTGCCGTCCAGGCTTCGCTCACGGGTCACCTGGTGTTTTCCACCCTGCACACCAACGACGCGCCCGGCGCGCTGACGCGTCTGGTGGACATGGGTGTCGAGCCCTACTTGGTCGCCTCCTCCCTCGAGGCGGTGCTCGCGCAACGACTTGTGCGCGTGCTCTGCCCGCACTGCAAGGAACTCGACACGTCCCCGACAGCGCGGGCGTTCAAGACCCGGGTTGGAATCGACGCCTCGACGCCACTTTACCGTCCCGTTGGTTGTCGCGAATGCCGCAACACCGGATTCCACGGCCGTCATGCGCTCTTTGAGTGGATGGACACCGACGAGACGATCCGTCAGCTGATTCTGGACAGCGCCTCCACCGATCAGGTCCGAGCGGCCGCCCGCAAAGGGGGGATGCGCACCCTGGCCGAAGACGGATGGCGACTCGTGGCACAAGGCATCACCACGGTCGAAGAGGTTTTGGGCGTCACCACCGCCAAAGAAGCAGCGCGACCCACAGCAGCGGAAACCGACGCCGCCTCCGAGGCCGGTTCGTCCACCAAGACCGATTCGGAACGGAAGCACGGCTGATCCCCCACGATCCCGCTTCATCGTCGAGTTTGAACTGAGATCAGCCGAGTCACTCCCTACATGCCAACCTTCCAATATCGGGCGCTGCAGTCCGACGGACGCATTTCCGAGGGCAACCTCGATGCGGGGAGCCGGCCTGAGGCCATGCGCCTGCTGGAGCAGCGCGGACTGCGGCCGGTCAAGGTGGCGGAAGGGGTCTCGAAGGGCGGGAAGAAACGCGCCTCCTCCGGTGCGACCGCGCCCCAGGGATCCGAAAAGGGTGGCTTTTCGCTCCGTCCCGCGAAGGTCACTTCGGCCGAGCTCGAAAACTTCACCCGCCTGCTCTCCAGCCTCCTCGCCGCCGGTGTCCCGCTGTCGCGCGCGCTGGTCATCCTATGCAAGGAAGCCTCCACGCCGATTGCCGGAGAGAAGTGGAAGGAGATTCACGGGCTCGTCGTGGACGGCATGTCCCTGGCGAACGCCATGGCACGCTCACCGGACACGTTTCCCAAAGTGTACACCGCAATGGTCGAGGCCGGGGAAGCCGGTGGCTTTTTGGACGTGGTGCTGGCGCAAATCGCCGATTTCCAGACGCGCGAAAAGGACCTCCGATCGAAGGTGCTCACCGCGATGATCTACCCGTGCATCCTCCTGCTGCTCGCGCTGGTGGTCCTGACGGTGCTCCTGGTCTTCTTCATCCCGAAGTTTCAGAAGGTGTTCAGCAGCGTCCATGGTTCCCTGCCCCTCATCACCGAGATCATCATCGGCGCCAGCAATCTCCTCCGGAACTACGGCTTGCTGGTGCTCGGCGCAATCGCCCTCGGCGGCTTCCTACTTCGCACCTGGTTCCTGTCGGCGGACGGCCGTCGCGTCTGGGAGGGATTCACGCTCCGCGCCCCGGTGGTCGGTCCGCTGAGTGCACGCTTCGCGATGGCCCGATTTTGCCGGATGCTTGGAACCTTGATCGGCGCCGACGTTCCGCTCGTCCAGGCCCTGAACGTCTCCCGCCGCTCCATCGGCAACCAAATCCTCGTTGACGCCGTCTCCAAATCCATCGAACAAGTGCAGCAGGGTGGTCGATTGGGGCAGAGCCTCGCCGAGTGCCGCACGCTCTTCAGCGGATCGGTGATGGAAATGATTTCGGTGGCCGAGGAAAGCGGTCGGCTCGACACCGAACTGGTGCGCATCGCCAACGTCACCGAAAGCGAGCTCGACCGGAATCTGAAGACCGCCGTCGCCCTGGCGGAGCCTCTGATGCTCTTCCTCATTGCAGGCTTCATCGGCTTCATCTTTATCGGCATGCTGCTGCCCATCTTCTCCCTGCAGGATCACATCAAATGACCCCATGCTCCCCATGAGCCAAATCCCCGCCCAACGGCCCCCATCCCTCCCGTCCACCGCCCGCCGTGACCGGCGCACTCGCCGCGCCTTCACGCTGGTGGAAATGCTCCTCGTCATCACCATCATTGGCATTCTTGCCGCGCTGGTGGTGCCCAAGATGATGGGCCGCTCCGAGCAGGCCCGTCAGGCCGCGGCCCGCGCGGACATCGCCGCCATCAAGACCTCCCTTGACGCCTACGAGGTGGACAACGGGTTCTTCCCCAAGGGCCTCGCCGACCTCGTCCAGCAGCCGCGCGATGCTCGCAACTGGCACGGTCCCTACCTCGACAAACTGCCGCAGGATCCCTGGGGCTTCGACTACGTGTACGCCATGCCCGGCCGCCACAATGCCAACGGGTATGACCTCTCGTCTGTCGGACCAGACGGCAAGTCGGGAACCGAGGATGATTTTGGGAACTGGTCCACAAAGTAATCGCGCGCGGCGGCGCCGTGCCGGCTTCACGCTGATCGAGATGATTCTCGTGATGTCGTTGCTGGTGGTCGCCGTCTCGATGGTCTCGCCCCGGTTGGCGGGATTCATCCGAGCCCGCACCCTGGAATCCGAGACCCGCCGGCTGTTGTCGTTGTCAAACGCCGCCCGCGCCCGGGCCATCTCGGAGGGATCGCCCGTGATCCTCTGGCTTGAGGCCTCCACTGGACGGTACGGAATGGAATTGGAAACCCCGGGCAAGAACGGGGATCCAAACTCAATCGAGTTCACCGCCGATGCCGATCTGCAGCTCGCGTTTACCACGGCCACCAGCCTTGTCGGACAGACCGCCACCAGCCCGCGTCGGGTGACGATGCCGGGAATCCGTCCGGTGACGCAGCGCAACGTGCCCTCCATCCGCATGCTGCCGGACGGATCGGTCGATGAGAGCAGCCCCGAGGCAATCCAGGTTTCCGACACCCTCGGGGGCTCCCTGTGGCTGGTCGAGGGATCGGACCGGAGACACTATGAAATGCGCACCAGCAACCGCTGATCGGCCACGACGGCGGAGTGAGCGGGCTTACACGCTGGCGGAGACGCTCGCAGCACTGATGTTTCTCGCCATCGTCATCCCCTCCGCGGTGGAGGCGCTGCATATCGCCGCCCGCGCCGGAACCGTGGCCGCGCGTCGCGGGGTCGCGGCTCGCATTGCCGATCGCGTGCTCAACGAGTCCATCATCTACACCAACCTCAACAGCGGGTCGCAGAACGGGACCGTCTTCGAGAATTCGGTGGAATACCAATGGACCGTCACTCGGGGAAACTGGATCGACAACAACCTCCCGTTGCTCACCGCGGAGGTCCGCTACTCAGCACAGGGACAGTTTTCCTCGGTGCGCATCAGCACTTTGGGAAATCCGCTTGTCACCTCCCAACCCACTTCCTCGTCCTCTACATCAACTTCCTCACGGTGACCCCATCCGCCGCCAACCGCGGGCGATCTCAACGATCCGCCTTCACGCTGATTGAGCTGCTGCTCTCGATCGGCGCGGCAGCGCTCATTCTCGGGGTCACGCAGACGGCGTTCTTCTCCGCCCTCCGGCTGCGGAACACCGTCTCGGACGCCGTGGACAGCGCCGCGCCGCTGGAAATGGCCCTTGATACCATCCGAAGGGACATCCAGTGCGCCGTCCCGCCCAAGGCCTCCGGAGTGCTCTCCGGCGGATTCCGTTCCGGTTCGATCAGCAGCCTCGGCACTGCGCAGGCCGTTGGAATTGAACTCTACACCACTACCGGCGTCCTCAAGCCCCAGGAACCCTGGGGAGACATCCAGCGGATCAGCTACGGACTTCGCAATTCCGTGGACGCCGGAAACACCTCTCAAGATCTTTACCGCGGGGTGTGCCGCAATCTGCTTTCGATTTCGACTCCGGAAGTAGAGGACCAATTGCTGTTGCGGGATGTTTCGCGGATCGATTTTGAATGCTTCGACGGCACCCAATGGACGCCCAACTGGGACACCACCGACACGAGTTCGGTGTATACCAACCTGCCGGTCGCGGTACGGGTGCGCATCCAATTGGGAAAACCAGGTGCGGTGCGATCGGATGCTATCGAGATGCTCGTACCGATCGATTCGCAGTCGCGCACCAACTCCACCAGCACCGCGGGAGGCTGATCATGCGCTGTTCCCCATCCTCATCCTCATCCTCCTCCCGCGTTCCGCGGATGCACGGTACCGGATGCCGCCCGTTTTCGGCTTCGGTGTTGATCATTGTGCTCTGGGTCACCGCCGGTCTCATTGGTCTGACCATTTATTTCGCCGGATCGATGAGCCTCGAACTCAAGGCATCGGGAAACCGCGCCGCGCACGTCGCGGCGGAGCAGGCCCTTCAGGGGGCCGCACGCTACGTGGGCTACGTGTTGTCCAACTACGTCACCAACGGAGTGCTGGTCACCAACAACCTCTACCTCAGCGAGCCGCTGACCATCGGTGAATCCAAGGTGTGGATGCTGGGGCGCAACACCACCGCAGCCACCGTCACCGAGCCGGTATTTGGGCTCACCGACGAGGGCGCGAAGTTAAACCTGAACCGTGCCAATTCGAATGCCCTGGCGTCGCTTCCCGGCATGAGCAGTGACCTGGCCGCGGCCATCGTCGACTGGCGCAGCACCAACGGCACGCTGTCACTCGGCTACACCAGTCTTGGCTACTCAGCGAAGCACGCACCGTTTGAATCAGTCGATGAACTGCGTCTGGTGAATGGACTGACGCTCGACTACCTCACCGGCGACGACCTGAATCGCAATGGCATTCTCGACACGGAGGAACGCAGCCTGACCGGGTCGCGCGAGCCAACCCCCGGATTGCTGGAGACCACGACGGTGTTCAGTCGCGAACCCAACTTCCACTCCGACGGGACTTCCCTAACGAACGTGAATACTCGGGCGCAGATCGATTCCCTGCTGAGCTCGGCGTTCGGGACCACACGAGGCCGCCAGATCCTGACCCAGCTGGGATTCACGCCCAGAAACAACCCCACGTTCACCAGTCTGCTGCGATTTTACCTCAGCAGCGGGTTGAGCGCCGACGACTTCATCCGGATTAGTCCCAATCTCTCAACCACGACCAATACCTACACCTACGGACGCGTGAACATCAACACGGCGAGCCGAGAAGTGCTGACCGCGCTCCTGGTGGGGGCCGGAATGAATGCACAATCGGTGGACAGTGCGGTTTCAACTCTGGTCAGCTACCGCCAACAAAACCCCACGTCGTTGACGACCGTTGCCTGGTTGGTGACTGCTTTGGGAAGAACGCATCCCGTCGTAACCACTTTGGCTGGCCGCGATCTCATAACTACACGCAGCTTCCAGTACACAGCCGATCTAGCCGCAGTGGGTCCGATGGGTCGGGGATATGCCCGCGTGAAGTTTGTTTTCGATCTCAGTGATGGAACGCCAAAGATCATACATCGACAGGAGCTTACTCGCCTCGGCTGGGCGCTCGGTGAGCGCGTTCGCACTCAGACGCTGGCCATGAACACACCATGATCGACCTTTTGAAACTGAGGGGAGGCCAGCGGCGAAAGCCCAAGTCCGTGCTCGGACTCTCGATTGATGGCACCCGTGCGGAAGGAGCCGTGCTCCGCTTGACCAACGGGGCGCTTGAGCTCGGCCCGGTGGTCTCCATTCAGCTGCCTGCCGCGCCGGAAACCCCCGGTGCCGATCTCCCCGCAATCGGCCGCGCGCTCCGCGAACAACTGGACGCCGCCGGAATTCGTGAGCGCTTTTGCCTGATCACCCTGCCCTGCACGGGACTGTTGGTGACCCAGACCGAGCTTCCCGACCTTCCGGAGGCTGACGCGGTAAGCCTGCTGCAGATGGAAGCCGAGCGCGGCTTTCACACCGATACCACCGGCCTTCGGGTGGCCGATTCGCGATGCGCGCTGGGGGGGGGCCGTCAGTTTGTCACACTCGCGGCGCAACCCGAGGCGCGTTCCACCGCCCTGGAACAAATGCTGACCGCGGCACGTCTGAAGCTCGCCGGGTTCTCCCCGTCCATCAGCGAGCTCCAGGACCCCGGCGACGCCGCGCACGAGGGTGTCGCCGCCGTATTGCTGGCTCCCGGTTCCTCTCAGGCGGCGTTTCAGATCACCGCCGGCGGCGGCATCGCGGCGCTTCGCTCCATCGAAGGCGTCGTCGATACCGCCTCGGGTACCCCGGTAGCCCGCCCTGAACCCATCGCACGGGAACTGCGCATCACGCTGGGCCAGCTTCCGGCCGAACTCGAATCCCGAGTTCGCCGCGTGCGTGTCTTCGGCCCTCGCGATCTCGCGGAATCCTTGGCTGCAAGTCTGCGCACGAAGCTCGCCCCTTCGGGATTTGAGGTCGAGGCCGCGTTGGTTCCTGCAGCCCCGGTTGCCGGCAGCCCCGCACTTCCCACCAATGCGCCCTTCAACGCCGCGGTGGCCGCGGCCGCTCGGTTCCTGGTCGGAATCCCCGCGCGGCTTGAATTCCTTCCCCCTCGCCCTTCCGCGTTGGAGCAATTCCTCGCCCGCCATACCTCCGGACGCCTCCGCACCACCTGGTTTGTCGCGGGCGCCGTGACCGCAGTGGTGTTGCTCGCGTTTCTAGTTCAACAGATTCAGCTGTCGCTGCTGGAATCGCGCTGGGCCCGAATGTCGGTGAAGGTGAAGCAACTGGAACTGACCCAGCAGCAGATCCGGCAGTTTCGCCCCTGGGCTTCCGAATCCTTCCGCAGTCTGCAGATTCTCCAAGCGCTGTCGCTGGCCTTTCCGGAAAGCGGCTCGGTGAACGCCAAGCTCATCGAAATCCGCGAATCCGGCGAAGTCGTGTGCACCGGCACGGCCTCCGACAGCGGATCGGTGCTCCAGATGATGGATCGCCTGAACGCGACGCCAGGAGTCAGCGTCCTGCATCGCGACCAGATCCGCGGCAAGGCGCCGCTGCAGTTCAATTTCACCTTCCATTGGACCGGAGGCGCCAACCCATGAAGATCGAGAATCGCCAGCGTTTCCTGCTGATCCTCACCGTGGTCGCCGCCGGGCTTTATATGGCGGATTTGGCGGTGTTCGAACCGCTCGCCGGATGGTGGTCGGCCCGCTCAGCACGTATCGCCGTGCTCCGGAAGCAGGTGAACGAGGGCCAGCAACTCCTGGAACGCGACCGAGGGCTCCGGAGCCGCTGGGATCGAATCCGCACCAATTCCCTGCCCGCCGATCCCTCTCTCGCCGAACAGCGTGTGCTCAAGTCGATCGATTCCTGGGCTCGCGAATCGGGCGCCGAGATCGTGGACCGCATCCCGCAGTGGAAGGGCGACGCTGACGACCATCAAACTCTGAACTGCCGCATCGAAGCGACGGGATCCCTCAGCAGCCTCACCCAGTTGCTTTACAAGATCGAGAAGGGTCCCATGACCCTGAAGCTGGATTCCCTCCAACTCGGCAGTCGTGACAACTCAGGCCAGCTCCTCACCCTGGGAATCCAGGTGAACGGACTGGTCCTCGCGGCCCCCAACAAGCCATGACGACGCCTTCCTCATCCCCGCGCGGAATCCTCTCTCGGCCGGTCGTGTGGCTCTCCGGGGCGCTGATTGTCGCTGCATTTGCCGGTCTCAGCGGGCTCCGAGCCCAGGAGTCGCGTCGACGGTCCGAAGACCGCGCCTCCGGTGAGCGCCGGGACACTGCGGTCACCGCAACGAATGGTGCCCCCCGAAAGGATGGCGGCGACTTCCAGTCCGCAGCCCGACTCATTGCGGATCGCAACATCTTCGACCCGGAACGGCAGCCCCGAACACCCGGTTCAGCGCCACGTCCCGTCGTGAGACCGCAAGTAAAGGCCGACGCCCCGGAGTTCGGTCTGGTGGGTATCATGAACTACTCGCGCGGTCGGTTTGCGTTCTTCGATGGCAACGCGTCGGAATACCGCAAGGCCCTCCAACAAAATGCCACCATCGGCGGACACACCGTCACGGGCATCACCGGCAATTCCGTCACCCTAGCGCAGGGGACGAATGCGAAGCCGGTGGAACTCCACGTGGGTACCCGCCTGCGCAAGAACAGCGACGGCGCTTGGGAACTGGCCAGCGGCGGAGGATCCACTTTCAGTCCGAAGAGCAGCACTTCGGAAACCACTGGCGACGCCCCGTCGTCCGGTGCCTCCACCGGCAACGCCGGCGAGGATGAGGTTTTGAAGCGGCTGTTGAAAAAACGAGAACAGGAGATGAAATGATGCATTCGATCACCCGCACCGTGACGGCGGCCTGCGCCGTCGGCTGGTTGACCACAGCCGTGGCCCAGGACGCCGCTGCGCCGGCCACCACTGTCGTGAGCCAGGCGGATGCCAAGGCGCCCGCCACCGCCGCTTCCAGACCCGCAACGACGTCGTCAACTCCCGACGAGATCCGGCTCAATTTCCGCAACGCCCCGCTGGAACTCGTCCTGGAGTACCTGAGCGAGGCCGCCGGGTTCATCATCGTCCTCGACACACCCGCCAAAGGCACCGTCAACATCATCAGCAGCAAACCCGTCACTCGCGACGAGGCCGTCGACCTGCTGAACTCCGTGCTCAACAAGAACGGCCTTGCCGCCATTCGCGACGGCCGGACGCTCACCGTTGTGGACCGCGTGACCGCGAAGACCCGGGACATTCCGGTGAAGGTCAACAACGACCCAACCTTGATTCCCAAGAACGACGAGATCGTCACCCAGATCATTCCCATCCGCTTCGTCGAGGCCGACCAATTGGTGAAGGACCTGTCCACCTTCATCTCGCCGCAGGCCACCTTTGTGGCAAACGCGGCGGGGAATTCGATCGTGATGACTGACACCCAGTCGAACATCCGCCACATCGTGGAGATCATCAAGGCGATCGACACCAGTGCGGAGTCCGAGACCCAGATCCGGGTGTTCCATTTAAAGCACGCAAGTCCTGCTGATGTCTCCAATGCCCTGTCGAGTGTCTTCCCCAGCAACACCGGGGGTGGCAACAACAACCAAGCCCCGGTTCGCTTTGGCGGCGCGGGCGGATTTGGTGGATTTGGCGGTGGTGGTTTCGGTGGGGGTGGTTTCGGTGGGGGTGGAGGCGGTCGAGGCGGGGGTGGCGGTGCCGCAGCAGCCGGATCCGCGGCCCAAAGCGATCGAATCAAGCGCGCCAGCCAGGTGCTCGCGGTCGCCGACGGTCGCACCTCCTCGGTGATCGTCACCGCGTCCAAGGATATGATGAATCAGATCGCGATCATGGTTCGCGAACTCGATGTCCCCGCGCTGCGCGATCAGCAGGTCTTCGTCTTCCACATGACCAACGGCGATCCCCAGCAGGCGCTGCAGGTTCTTCAGAATATGTTCCAGACCAGCACGACGAGCCGCAGCGGTTCCTCCAGCTCGTCGCAGAACAGCGCCCTCATGCAACGCCAGCAGAACAACACCACAACGACGGGAAGCAGCAGTTCGGGCACCTCTTTCGGCAGCGGTTCCACCGGCCGAACCGGCGGTGGCCAGTTGTTCTAAACCGTGCATAACCCAATACGGACGATTCCCATGAACACGGATTTCTCTTTTCTCAGGCGTTTGCTCTCGGTGCTGCTGATTCTCGCCGG
>JANXMD010000618.1 GCA_025354845.1 Verrucomicrobiota bacterium
CTCGGTCACCGTGGCACGAACCGGATGCCCCTGCTGGCCGAAGAGGTCCCAGAAGGCAACCGGATATCCGCGGGCCTTGAAGTCCGTCACGCCAAGCTGGCGAATTCGATCGGTTACCTTGGCCGAATTGCCGCCGGGCGCCGACAGTCCGGCAAGATCACCCTTCACATCCGCCATGAACACCGGCACTCCGCGGGCGCTGAAGCCCTCGGCGAGGCGCTGCAAGCTGACCGTCTTTCCAGTGCCGGTGGCGCCGGCGATGAGGCCGTGGCGATTGGCCATCTGCGGCAGCAATCCCACCGGGCGACCCGAAGCGCGGGCAAAATCGAGGAACTCGGGCATGGCGTAAAGACTCGCGGCGGACCGCGACTGGGCAAGACCCTCCCCTGCCGAACCCGAGAAAGCAAACCGGTCGTGATTCTTGCCGTGGGTCGGATCCCACCATCAATCGGCATTGAGCTCCGTCGCGGTTCTCCTTAGTCTAAACGCGAATCCCGATCGCGACCCGTTTGCCAACCTGACGCCATGTCCACACCCTCCGCGCCCTCCTTTTCCCTTCTGGGCCGAGTCGCCCTCGTTACCGGCAGCACGACCGGACTCGGCCGCGCCCTTGCACTTTCGCTGGGGCAGGCGGGTGCGAGGGTGGCGATGAACTACCAGAACAACACGGCCCGCGCCGAAAAGGCGTTCGCTGAATTCCAAGCGGCGGGCTGTGAGGGAGCGCTGTTCCGGGGCGACGTCACGAGTGAATCCGATGTCCCGCGCCTGGTCGCGGCCATTGAGGAGGAACTGGGGCCGGTGGATATCCTCGTGCTCAACGCCACTTGCGACCAGCCACACCGGCCGATCGAGGACTACGATTGGGCGTTCTACCAGTCGATGGTCGATTTCTTCATCAAGAGCCCCTTCCTCCTCACCCGCGCCTGCCTGCCACATATGAAGCAGCAGCGTTGGGGTCGGATCGTCAACATCGGTTCCGAGGTGGTGGCGCGAGGCGTGCCCAACTTCACCGCCTATGTCGCCGCGAAGGGGGGACAGAACGGATTCCACCGCAGCCTCGCCACCGAGCTGGCGCCGTTTGGCATCACGGTGAACATGATCGCCCCCGGCTGGATTCCCGTGGAACGCCACGCGAACGATCCGCAGTCGGAAAAGGACGGCTACCACTCGCTCATCCCTGCGGGTCGATGGGGCGTTCCCTCCGATGTCGGCGGCACGGCAGTGTTCCTCGCCAGCGAAGCCGCCTCGTTCGTCACCGGCCAGAACATCGCGGTCAACGGCGGCATGACCGTCCAGTAACTCAAGCCCCCCTTACGATCCTGCTCCCCTTCCCCAACTTCCAGCCCTGCGTGACTCCGCGTCCTGCCATGACTCCCTCCTCTCTGCTGCGAACCCTGCTGACTGCCACCTTGCTGCTGGCGATTCCCTCCACCGCGCTCCTGGTCCACGCCGAGGGGGCGAAAAAGAAGAAGATCGCCTACGTCACCAACGGCGTGGATCCGTTCTGGAACACGGCCAAGGCCGGCGTGCGTGCGGCGGAAAAAGAATTCGGTATTGAATGCGAGGTGCTAATGCCTCCCAAGGGCATCGTGGACCAAAAGCGAATGGTCGAAAGCCTTCTCGCCCGCGGTATCGACGGCGTGGCGATTAGTCCGATCGACGCCAAAAATCAGGTGGGGCTCATCGACCAGATCGCCGAGCGCTGCCCGGTGATCACCCACGACAGCGACGCCCCCGACAGCAAGCGCCAGTGCTTCGTGGGGATGAACAATTACAACGCCGGCCGCGCTGCCGGTCGGCTGGTGAAAGAAGCCCTGCCGAAGGGTGGCAAGATCATGCTGTTCGTTGGCCGACTGGAGCAGCTCAACGCACAGCAGCGCCGCCAGGGGGTCATCGACGAAGTGCTAGGACGTCCGCTCCAGACCGGCACCCAGATCCGGTATGACACGGCCGGCAAGTCGTTGACCGCCGGCGTCTACACCATCATCGACACCCGCACCGACAATTTCGACTACGCCCGCGCCAAGGCCAACGCCCAGGATGCCATGGCCCGCATTCCCGACCTCGACGGCATGGTTGGCCTGTTTGCCTACAATGCCCCGCTCTGCCTCGAGGCGGCGAGAGAGGCCGGTAAGCTGGGTCACATCAAGATCGTGAGCTTCGACGAGGCGACCGCCGTCCTCGAGGGGATCCGCGCCGGCGAGGTGTACGGCACCATTAGCCAGCAGCCCTACTATTACGGCTATCACTCGGTGCGCATCCTCAAGGGTCTGGCCAACGGGGATAAGTCGGTGCTTCCCCCCGGAGGCTTTCTCGAGGTGCCGACGGTGGAAGTTCGCAAGGCGAACCTGGAGGATTTCTGGGGCGGCCTGAAGAAGATGCAGGCCGCGGGGCAATGAACACGGGTTCCATTGCCCTGGCCCCGTCGCCTCTGCTCGAAGTCCGCGGAATTTCCAAAGGATTTCCCGGCGTCCAGGCCTTGCGCCAGGTCGATCTGCATCTCCAGGCCGGCGAGGTGTTGGCCGTGATCGGCGAAAACGGCGCCGGCAAAAGCACCCTCATCAAAA
>JANXMD010000704.1 GCA_025354845.1 Verrucomicrobiota bacterium
CGTAGCCGATCGCCGTGTAGCGGCGATCCGGCTTCGGCAGATTGTTGATGGCGATGACCATATCCCGCGCGATTTTCGGGTTCCCGGGGCTATGCACGCTTGCGGAACGCCAGGTCAGCATCGCCTCGGTCATATTGCCCTCGCGTGCGGTCGCGAGTGCGCGGCGGGACATCGACCATCCCTGGGCCATGTCGAGACCGCTGATCTTCAGTGGCGGCGTCACCCATTCCGGCGTCGCAGTCCAGATCTTGGTCAGGAACAACCCCATGAAAATGACCAACGCGAAAAACAGGAGCGTCGCGATTCCAAACCAGTGGTCGAAAACGAAGACGCGGAGCCAGCCGTCGCCCATGCGATCGCGCCAACTGTTGCTAGGGGGCAGATCGCTGTCGACTTGGCCCGGCGCAGGTTGTTGGTTTGAGGTGTCCATGGATTCGGGAGCAACAATCAGAAGTGTAATTCGAAGAAACGCAGCGAGAAAAAGAGGCCCTCTCAGGTTCCGGGCCGAACCACCAGCAACTCGGTTCCCGACCTGGATCGAACGACGGGGGATCTAGACGCGGCCGGGAGGACGGCGACCGAACCGCGGGCGCAATCCACGTCAATTCCCCCCTCCGAAACAACGGCACCTCCGGACACTCCGGCGACCACCAGCAAGTGTCCCGGAGGCAGCACGAGCTCCGCCCCCGCGGCCAGACGCCATAGGTCGACAGCAAACAAGGAATCGCGCACCAGCGGACGACACTGCAATCCGGTCCCCTCAAGATGAAATCGCGACACCACCAGCGGCGGCTCGCAATCAAAGAAGTTAATGGACGCCAAGGAGCGTTCCAGGTGCAGCTCGCGGGGGCGACCATCGGCCCCGACGCGGTTCCAATCGAACACCCGGTAGGTGGTGTCGGAATTTTGCTGCACTTCGAAGACCAGGTTTCCCCCGCCCAGCGCATGCACGCGCCCGCTGGGAAGGAACATGGCATCGCCCGCGGTCACCGGATGCACGTGGAACAGGGAGGCCACCGTGCCATCCCGGGAACGGCGCTCAAACTCATCACGGGTCACGCCGCGACGCAGTCCGGTGTAAAGCCGCGCGCCCGGCTCGGCTTCGAGGAGGTACCACATTTCCGTCTTCGGCTCGCCGCCCAACTCACCGGCGTGATGCGTCGGCGGATGCACCTGCAATGAAAGGTCCTCGCGAGCATCCAGATACTTCACGAGCCAAGGAAACCGCCCTTCAGCGGCGGCCAATCCGCCAGTGAGCCAGTCGCGACGTTCCTCCATCAGGGACCGTAGCGTGCGATCGCGATCCGGGCCGTTGAGTACCACGGACACGCCTTCCGGCCTGTCCGTCACCTCCCACGATTCGCCGACCGGAATTCCCGCGGGCAGCTCCCGACCGGGAAGGCTTGCCAGTTTTCGGCCGCCCCAGATCCGCTCCTTGTACAGCGGCTGGAAACAAAGCGGATAGGCTTTGGGAGCGCTGGCGAAATCCGAACTCATCTCAGGCCGCTTCCTTAACCTCGAGAAACTTGCCGAAAGAGCGGAACTTCGCATACCGGGCGTCGAGCCGTTCCGGGCCCGTGCGCGCCTCAAGATCCCCGAGGTGGCGCAGGAGCGATTCCCGAAGCTGGGTGGCCGCCGCCGTGTAGTCATTGTGCGCGCCGCCGAGCGGCTCGGGGACAATCTCGTCCACCAAGCCAAGCTCCTTCAGATCGCCCGCGGTGATCTTCAACGCCGCTGCCGCCTTGGGCGAGGCCGCACGATCCTTCCACAGGATGGCCGCGCAGCCCTCGGGGCTGATGACGGAATAGTAGGCGTTCTCCAGAATGAGGACCCGGTCCGCGACGCCAATTCCCAGCGCACCACCGGAGCCGCCTTCGCCGATGACTGCCGCGAGGATCGGCACTTCCAGAAGCATCATTTCGCGGAGATTCACCGCGATGGCCTCGCCGACGTGGCGCTCCTCGGAGCCGATGCCCGGATAGGCACCGGCAGTGTCGATGAGCGTGATAATCGGTAGCCGAAACTTGTCCGCCAGCCGCATCAGACGGAGCGCCTTGCGATAGCCCTCGGGATGCGCAGAACCGAAATTGCGGAGGATGTTTTCCTTGGTGTCGCGACCTTTCTGGGTGCCGATCACCATCACGCGATGATCGCCCAGCTTCGCGAACCCGCCGACCACCGCACGGTCGTCCGTGTACATGCGATCGCCGTGAAGTTCCTCAAAGTCGGTGAACGCCAGCCGGAGATAATCCAGCGTGTACGGCCGCTTGGGGTGGCGGGCAAGCTGGACCCGCTGCCAGGGTGTAAGGTTCGAAAAGATCTGACGAAAGGCCTCGTCGAGCTTGGCTTGGAGGCTGACGTATTCCTCCTGGAAATCGCCCACCACGTGGTGCGCAGCGTGTTGCTTCAGGTCCTCCAACTTGCGCTGGAGTTCCACAATCGGCTTTTCGAAATCAAGATAGTGTTTCATCGCTTGCCGCGAACCCGGATCTAACCGCCGGAACCTAGGTTTTTCGGGTCGCGGAGGCAATGCGGCATTTCCCCCGAACTGGATGTGCCGGGGCGGCCCGATTCGGACTTCCTCCCCCGGGCCGGATCCCGCAGGCTGCTGCGGTCATCGATTGATCTGAACATGGCCCGGTCCCAACGCTCCAACTCCAGCTCCACCCCCGCCCCGTCCGACATCGTCTCCCGCTCCGGCCGCTTCTCCAGCGGTCCCGCGGCGGATGTCGCCGCCTTTTCGGAATCCATTAGTTTTGACTGGCGCCTTTGGAGACAGGACATCCGGGGGTCCATCGCCCACGCCACCATGCTCCAGTCAGCCGGCATCCTGAACGCCGCCGAACTCAAGGCCATCCGCGAAGGTCTCGAACAGATTGGTTCCGAGATCGAGGCCGGACGGTTCACCTGGAAGCCGGAGCTCGAGGACGTGCACATGAACATTGAGGCAGAGCTCACCCGCCGCGTTCCCGCCGGTGCCAAGCTCCACACCGGCCGCTCCCGCAACGACCAGGTGGCCGTCGACGTCCGGCTCTGGTTGCGCGACGAGATCGATGCGCTCGCCGGAGAAATCCGCGGCCTGCAACGCTCACTGGTCCAGCTCGGCTCCCGCAATGCCGCGGTGATCATCCCCGGCTACACCCATCTCCAGCGAGCCCAGCCGGTTTACTTCGCTCATCACCTCCTCGCCTACGTGGAAATGCTCGAGCGCGATCTGGGGCGTTTTGCCGACGGACGCGAACGCACCAATGTCTGCCCGCTCGGATCGGGCGCGATTGCCGGCAGTACCCTGCCGCTCGACCGGGAGCGGGTGGCCCGGTTGTTGGAATTTGTCGACGCCAAGGGCAAACCCCGCGTCACGCAGAACTCCATGGACGGCGTCAGTGATCGCGACTTCATGATCGAATTCTGCGCCAGCTCCGCGCTGCTCGCCGTACACCTCAGCCGACTGAGCGAGGATCTCATCCTGTGGGTGAGCAGCGAATTCGGGTTCATCCGAATCGCCGATGCCTACACCACGGGCTCATCGCTCATGCCCCAGAAAAAGAATCCGGACGTCGCGGAACTGACCCGTGGCAAGTCGGGCCGGGTGATCGGCAACCTCATGGCACTCCTCACGCTGCTGAAAGGCCTGCCGATGACCTACAACCGCGATCTCCAGGAAGACAAGGAACGACTGTTTGACACCGCCGACACCGTCCGCCGTTGCGTCCGCCTGACCGCTGCCATGCTGGACAACACCTCCGTTCGCGCCGAAGCGTGTGCCGCCGCGGCTGCGGACCCCCTGTTGCTCGCCACCGACCTGGCAGACTACCTCGTCCGCAAGGGCATGCCCTTCCGCAAGGCCCATCATGTGGTGGGCGCCGTCGTTGGCTTTTCCGAGGCGAACAACAACAAGCCGCTGAACCAGATCAGCGTGGCCGAGTTCCAGGCCATTGACGGCACCTTCACCGACGATGTGGCCTCGGTGTTTGACCTGAAGCAGGCCATGGCTCGACGGACGCTCACCGGCTCGCCGGGCACGCGCGAAGTGAAGCGCCAGCTCGACCGCTGGACCCGCTCGCTGGCGAAGGGTTGACCCAAGTTCGTGCGGCAGCGTCCGGGAGTGCGTGAGTCCACTCGCGCTCTCGACTCGCGAACCTCGTGCGGGACCCAACGTCGCGTCCTTTCGCGTCGTGTTCCCAGCCAGAGCGGCAGAGGACTGCCGCACTCCGGGACCGTTCGGAGTCCATCGCTGGGAGTGCTTTCCACCCGTCCGGGGTTCCGCCTCCTTCCGTCGACGGCTACACCCGCGGTTCCCAGCCGCGACGGTACTCGCGTCCCCAGAGCTTTCGTTGGGACGTGGTTGCGTTGCGGATCGCACCGGTGGCGGGATCGGTGTCCAACACCGAACCCGTACGATAGGCGATGTTTCCCAGGTGGCAGAGCATCGTGCTGTGCTGGGCTTCGCCGATCTCGGAATTCAACGCCACGCCCGAGCGGATGCCTTCGATGAAATTGGTGAAGTGCGGCACATCACTGAAGCGACCACTAACACGAAGAGTCTCTTGGCCCTTCAGGTCGAAAACGCGATACCCAGCCCCGAGGTCGATGGAAAGGCTGCCCCCGTCGCCATAGAACGTGACAAACGGATGGGCCTCCTCCTTGCGCGGCAGGCAGCTGCTGGAGTCCCAGGTCGCACCGCAATGACCGAAGTCGAAGTTCGCGACGACAGTGTCGGGGGTCTCCTGGTCGTCTTGAAAATGGTACCGTCCACCGGAAACGGACACGCGGGTCGGCAGGACCACGCCCAGTCCCCAGCGAACGAGGTCGAGGGCGTGAATGCCATTGTTGGCGAGTTCGCCGCCGCCCCAATGCCAGCGCCAGTGCCAGTTGTAGTGGACCAGATTGTCCACGTAGGGGCGTTCCGGAATTGGCCCCTGCCATAGCCCGTAATCCAGCCACTCGGGAATCGGAACCGGCTTGCCACGGCCGATTCCGGGACGCGTCGCGTCATACCAGCTCCGCGCATAACGCACCGGACCGATCACACCGGATTTCAACCGCTCCATGGCTTCGCGAATCTCCGGCACGCTCCGACGCTGATTGCCCATCTGCACCTTCCGCCCGTGCCGTTTCGCCGCTTCGGCCATCCAACCGGCTTCCCGCGCGTTGTGACTCCCCGGCTTCTCCACATACACATGCTTCCCTGCGGACAACGCCAGCAGGGTCATCGGCGCATGCCAAAAGTTCGGCAGCGCGATGGAAACGGCATCAATCGAGCGATCCTCCAAGATCCGGTGGAAGTCCTTCACCGCGGTGGGTGTCCGGCCGGTCTTCGTTTCAACCGCCTTCACGCCCGCGGCAAGCCGCCGCTGATCCACATCGCACACTGCAGCGATCTCCGCGGATGCCACTGGCGCGTACCCAGAGATGTGATCCATGCCGCGCCCCAACCCCAACACCGCCACCCGGACTCTCGATGAGGCATTGAGCGTCTCCGCTCGCAGAAACTGAGGGGCCTGCCCGGCGGCGAGGAGGGCGGCCAGCGATCCGGTGGTTCGCAGGAAATCGCGACGCCCCGGCATGGCGCAGGCCTCAAAGGAAGAGGGATTCATGGGATTTCTTCGATCGAACCCCATTCTCACCACGACCTCAACCGAATCTCACGACGGAGAAGGAGAATTTTGAAAAGCAGGAAAGCAGGAACTGAAAATTCAGGCGCTTCTCCGAACGTCCGCCCCAACAGGTCCCATTCAGAAATCCATTGGCACTTCCCGCTTCCGCCTCCTCATTCCCCTTCCTGCTTTCCAAATTCACCATTCAGGCGAAGCGAGCCGCGTACACGGGAGGGAAATGGTGCCCCAGGCCGGTCCAGGCGTCGCCACGATTGGAGGACACAAACACATTGCCGGTGGTCGAGCCGATCACCAGATAATCGCCGCACAGATCCAGAGCATGACGGAGAACGATGTCGTAGGCGTCTTGCTGCGGAAGGCCCGTTCGGAGGGCCTGCCAGGTTGCGCCGCCATCGCAGGTGCGACACACACACATCGCGCCGGCGGGCGCCACGCGCTGTTCGTCACTGGCGGCCGGTACCACCCAGGCGACTGCGGGATCCAGCGGATCGGCCGCGATGGCAAAACCAAAGAACGCGGGCCCACCAGGCTGCCCCACGTCTGTCCACGTGGAAGCGCCGTCCGTGCTGCGAAAAATACCGCAATGATTCTGCTGCCACAGCACGTCGGGATGCGACGAGCAGGCGACGAGCAGATGCGGGTCGTGACCGACCTCGGAGTTCGGATCAGGGAGGTACGACGCCTTGAGTCCCTTGTTTTTCGGATTCCACGTCGCGCCCTCGTCGCAAGTCTCAAACACCCCGGCGCAACTGATGCCCACCTGTATCTTCCGTGAATCGCGCGGATCGATGACAATCGAGTGGACTCCCGCCTCATCCCGCCCGCCTCCAAACCAGAAGGTCGGTCGCGATGGATGGTTCCACAGGCTGGTGACGAGCGACCACGTGTCCCCACCATCATCCGATCGGAACAGGCCACCGGGTTCAGTGCCGAGGTACAATCGGCCCGGTTGATCGGCGGGACCGGGCTGCAGAACCCACACATAGCGCGTCACGGCAGGCACTCCGGGCTTTACCTCGGTCCCCTCGGGATAGGTGGGCACCTTGACCTCCTGCCACGTGACTCCGTCATCCACCGATCGGTGCAGCTTCTGGCCCCAGTGACCGTGGTCCAAGCAGGCCCACAGCCGACCATCGCGCGGATCGCGAATTGCATAAGACACCGGGATTCCGGGGAACGAAACGCGGAGCGTGCGCCAGCCGGAACCATCGGGCACCAGTTGAATCAGCCCTTTACGTGTGGAAAGCAGGAGTTGCATGCAGTGATGAGGATTCCAGTTGAGGTTGAGGCGGTCAGAAGTGGCAACGATTCCAAGAAGCGCTCGGGTCCGATCTGCGTTCATCAGCGTTCATCCGCGGTTGAATATTCTGAGAGGTTATCCACCGGAAAGCGCCTGAAGGATGAACACCTCTTCCTCGGAACCGGTTGGGTCAGTCAACCGCTCACGATCCACGACCAATTCACCCCCGACAAAAATGTTCACGTGCTTGCGGAGCGCCCCGCGGTCATCGACGAGGTAGGCGGCGAGTCCCGGGTAGCGGCGGTCGAGGGTTCGCACCACACCGGCCACCGTCTCGCCCTCCACCGGCCCCTCTTCTAGCGACGGGAAGAAACGTCGTAAATGGTGGGTGAACCGGACCCTTGGCACGTCCAAATTCCAGCCGGAGAGCCGCGACAAGGCAATCCAGGAATCGACCCGGATTGCGGGTTACCAACGATCCACCGTGGAACCAAAGTCCCGATGATACCGCTTCAAAAGTGCGGCCGGGTCGTTGGGAACGAGGTAAACCTTCTGACGAACCCGCTTCACCTCGCCCGGCTTCAATCCATCGATCAACGGATCGCTGTGCAGGCAAACGTAAACCCCTTCAAAGAGTTCGTGCGTGCGATCGCTCGCGGTGGCGAGGATCCAACGATCGTCCGCGGAGAGGCATCCGATCAACCCGTTGACGAGGCGGTCGCCCGCCACCGGACGCGGATTCGCATCCCCCTCGCGGGTCCAGGGCGGCAGAAACACCTGCCCTCCCCGATACAACGCCACCTCGGTGCGGTGCAACTGACTGAGAAACGTCCGGCCACCCGCCGTGTAAACAAAACTGCGCTCGGTGTAGCCCTTCTGATCGTGCCCGGTGAAGCCATCCACCCGAATGCAGGCCGGCTGGAACCACTGCAAATCGGAATTCGTCGTCCCACGGTTGTGGAATTCGAACGTGAACTCCAGCTCGTCCACGTGCGACCGAACCTCGTGTCGAACCTCCACGGACGGTTCTACCAGGGTGAGGAAACGGAGTTCGGTTCCCGCGGCGTTGGTGCCAATCAGCGTGGTGCGATGCGGCATCACGGTGCGGCCCCATTCTCGCTGATTCGCGCCCGGACGAAGGAAGGCCTCCAGATACAGGATCTCGAGTTTTTCCTGAGGTAATATGTCGGAGCGGACGGTCAGAATCCGATTACTCCACGACACCCGCATTGGCTCCGCTGAAACGGCGCGTAAACCCAAGGTGAACAGGAACACCAGCCAGCAAACTGCCACGCCAGAGAATCGGGGAACCATGGGGCAAGGATGCACCCCAGCTTGCGTCACACGCAATACCAGCCGTTTCGTTCCCGACCCAAGTCCATTCCCAAATCTGTGTTCCTCCGTGGTTGAACGCCTTCTCCATCCCCAGTTGTCGGGTTCAGAACACCGGCCCCAACAACCACGGTGCAAACTCTTCGTCGCCCAATCCCTGCGCCTCGCTCTTCGTATGCTTGCCTCCGGCCACCGCTACGATCTCCTCGAAGATCCGGTGTCCCACCTGTTCGAGCGTTTCAGTACCGTCGAGAATGGTGCCGGCATTGATGTCCATGTCGTCGCGCATCCAATCAAACAGGGTGGTGTTGGTGGCGACCTTGATGCACGGAGCCGGCTTGCAACCGTACACGCTGCCCCGACCGGTAGTGAAGACACCGACGTTGGCCCCGCCACAAATCAGGCCGGTCATGCTCACCGGATCGAATCCAGGCGTGTCCATGAATCCAAGCCCGGGGCGATCGATCGGTTCCGCGTACCCGTACACCGCCGACAACGGCGCCTGACCTGCCTTGGCGACCGCACCGAGGCTTTTCTCGACGATCGTGGTGAGGCCGCCGGCCTTGTTTCCCACGCTCGGGTTGTTGTC